>JAPUJL010000425.1 GCA_027296185.1 SAR324 cluster bacterium
CACCTCCTCCAGCGGAACGTGGGGGTCGTCTTCGGCGAAGCCGGAGTACTGCTCGCCCTGCAGCTGGGGCCCGAGCGTGTGGGGCGAATCCTCCCGGTCCGTCACGTGGCGCACGCCGTGCAGCGATGCCATCGCCTTGAATTCTCCCGGAAACGTGCCCGCCACCGTGAGCACGTACTGGCCGCTCATGCAGTAGCCGATGCAGCCCTTGGCCCCCGGCCGGGCGGCGGAGTCGGACTCGGCATGGGCCAGCAGCGTCCGAGTATCCTCGACGATCATGCCGTTGCTCAGACCGGCCATGATCTCCTGCATCCGCTGGGATTGCTCCGGGGTGCGCGCCTCTCCCGCGGGAAAGGACGGCCCGCCGGCCCGGTAGAACAGGTTCGGCACCATGCAGTAGTAGCCGACCGTCGCCATGCGCCGCGCGAAATCGTGCAGTTCCTCGCGGATGCCCGGGGCGTCCATGTAGAGAACCACCACCGGGTGCGGCGATTCCAGCTCGGGATGGGTGATAAAGGTGCTCATCTTGCCATCCGCCGTTTCCAGGTCCAGGGTCCGTTCGATCATGGGGGCTGTGCTCCGCTAGAGGCCACCGGGGGGCGGCGGAATCGAGAATTCACCCATGGGCGGCGTGGGCGCCGCTCCGCTGCGAAACCGTATTCAATCCCGTGGCGAGGGGCTCCGTCAAGCACCCAGCGGACATCGGACGGTAGAGGGCGGCAGGGGGCGTGGCGCCGTGCCGGAGCGGCGAATCGGAGCCGCGGGGCGTCCGCTCTTCGGCGAGGGAATCGCCGCCGGGCGCGGCCCGAAGCCGCGGCCCTGAGGAGATCACGCAAAGCGGAGTCGTCTCGCCTGCCCTGAGCGAAGTCGGAGGGAAGGGCGCCCCGGCCCAGCCGCGTTCGACCGTTGGTCAACCCGGGGCCGAGGGGGTATATTGGATCGAACGTCGGACGAGCGGCCCCGGATGGCGCGCCCGTCCCCCGGGGCGAGCCGGTCCCGCTATGCGCCCCGCCACCCCGGCCTGGCGGATACACCGCATTCCGGCCAGCGCCACCCAGCCATGGAGGTTCCCATGAAACGATCCCGCACCTCTCGGCTCGTTCAGTTGTCCCTTTCCACGGTCGCGATGGCCGTCCTGAGTTGGTGCATCGCCGTGCCGGCCACCGCTCAGACGGACGGACCCGATCCCTCGAGCCCCAATTTCCAGAGCGAAGGGCTCTACGTCATCGACTACACGAGCGAGGAGAGCGTCCGCCAGTACATCAACGACTTGCCGAATTTCCACATCATGGGGAATCCCGACCGCCCGCCGCGCATCACCACGGGAACCTGTTTCCGGCAGGAGATTCGGCGCGGCGCCACGCCTTCCAGCATCCGCTTCGTCGCCCTGGTCTACAGCACCCTGACCGGCACCCGCCTGGCCGTTTGCGCCAGCGACGCCCCGATCACGAAGAATACGGCTCGGAGCATGTGCCAGCACCTGGGCCTGGCCGAACACAAAACCGAGGGGGCCGTCATCACTTGCATCAAAAAATCCGCTTAGGCCCGGATGCCAGGCTCGCCCGGCGAGGGCTCTTCGCTTCGCCGTGTTGCGCCCGCGCCGCGGTCTTCGCCGTCTCTTACGAGAAGCCATGCCCGTATCGATCCCCGAATCTCATCTGGACCTCTTCGAAAAGAAATCCATCGCCTATCTGGCGGTGCACCTCAGCGGCGACGCCATGATGGTGAATCCCGTGTGGTGCAGCTTCGACGGGACCCATGTCCTGGTCAATTCTGTCGAGGGCCGCCTCAAGGACCGCGTCATGCGCAAGCACCCGGCGGTGACGTTGTGCATCACCGACCCGGACAATAGTTTCCGTTACCTGGAGGTGCGCGGGAAAGTGGCGGAGATTACCACCGAGGGCGCCCTGGAAAACATCAACGCACTCGCCAAGCGTTACCTGGGCGCCGACGAGTACCCCTATATGCGGCCGGGAGACGTGCGCGTGCTCTACAAGATCGCTCCCGAAAAGGTCAACGTCATGGCCATGTGACCCAATCCCGGAAACCCGGCCGGGAGTCCCGCTCCGTAGCCCGGCCTTTCGGCTGCGGCCTCGCGCCTGCGCCGCTCCGATTGTGGGTGACAAATGGGGCGAATGGATTACCCCCGGCCTCCGTCCGCGTGAGCCCTGCGGCGCTGCATCCCAACGGCAATGGGTGTAGAGCCCGGGAGTCGGCCCGGCCGGCAATATTCCGCGGGCGCCTTTGCCGCAATTCCAGCTTGGAGTGCACGATGATCTTCCGCAGTCCCGTCCCCGACGTGACCCTTCCCGAAATGCCGCTGACCGAGTTGGTCATGAAGCGGGCGGTGGAATTGGCCGACCGGCCCGCCCTGATCGACGGGTTGAGCGGGCGGGCGCTCACCTTCGGGCAGTTGGCCGAGGGCATCCGCCGGGGAGCGGCGGGCCTGTCCCGGCGGGGATTCAAGAAGGGCGACGTGTTCGCCATCTACAGCCCCAACGTGCCCGAGTACGCAGTGGCCTTTCATGCCGTGGCGAGTGTCGGAGGGATCAACACCACGATCAACCCGCTCTACACCGCCGACGAGCTGGCCCATCAGCTCAACGACTCCGGTGCGAAATACCTGGTGACCG
>JAPUJL010000426.1 GCA_027296185.1 SAR324 cluster bacterium
GCTGGCAGGTGTGGCCACCCGCTCGGCCCACGGTCCTCACGGGATGCGGCCCCCCGTTCCGATGCGCCATGGCGGACTCTCCCAATCTTTCTCTCAGACGCTCCAAGCGCGCCGGTCTGCGGATCTGCGCGGCGGCGCTCGTGCTGGCCGCCCTCTTCGGGTACGGACTGTGGGAAGCTTCTTATTGGGCCGTCGCGGTGCCGGTGGGGGTGGGGGTAACCGCGGCGCTGGCACTGGCCTTCTGGATCGGTTGGACCATCGCCACCATCGATGCCGTTCCGAGAGAGGCGGAGCGCTACGAGGGCCGCGGCGCCCGGTTCGCGGCGATCCTGTTGTGCCTGCTGACGGTGGCCCTGGCCGCTCTCTTCGGCTACGGGCTGTGGTTGCGCTCCTATTGGGCGCTGGCGATTCCCGTGGCCGTGGCGGTGTTCGGTTTGCTGGCCATGGTGTTTCACATCGGCTGGGCCATCCTCACCCAGCGCACGACGCTGCCCTCTCCCGAGCAGGAGCCGCCGCCGGTGAACACGCCGGTGCACCCGCCGGCGCCGGCCGCCCCGGACGGCCCATGAAGGTCTGCCTGCTCTGCTACCGGGGTAATCCCTACGCGGGCGGTCAAGGCATCTATCTGTTCCACTTGGCGCGGGAGCTCTTCGGCCTGGGTCACGAGGTCGAGGTGATCGTGGGGCGCCCCTATCCCCGCTACCTGGGCCGCTGGGCGCGGGTGCACAAGCTCCGCAACCGCAACTTGTGGGGCGTATACCGGGGGGAGTGGTTGCGGGAGGGCCGTCCCCTGGGAATGCTGGCCCCCTGGAACCTGTTCGAGTTCGCCGCCACGCGGCTGCGGTTCTTTCCGGAGCCTCTCTCCTTCAGTCTGAGAGCTCTCGGTTTGCTGGGTGGGCTGCTGCGCCGTGGGCGCTTCGACGTGATCCACGATATCCAGACGCTCGGCTACGGCATTTGGGCGATGCGGGCCTTCGGCCTGCCTCTGGTGACTACCGTGCACCATCCGCTGACGGTGGACCGGCGGGAGTCCTTCGCCCGGGACCGCACCCTGGGCGAGCGGTATAACACGGCGGCGTTCTATCCGGTGACCATGCAGGGCCGCGTGATCCGCCGCATGGACCGGGTCATCACCGCCTCGGCGGCGGGCAAGGCGGAAATCGTCAGGGAATTCCGGGTGCGCCCGGAGCGCATCTCCATCGTGCCCAACGGGGTGGACCTGGAAACCTTCCGCAACCCCGGCGGGATTTCCCGGGCGGAGGCCAGCCTGCTTTTCGTCGGCAACACCGACGACGTGCGCAAGGGCACCCGCTACCTGCTGGATGCGCTGGAGCGGCTGCCGCCCGAAGTGACGTTGCGCATCGTCGACGACCCCTACCCCCGCAAAACCCTGATGCCGATGGAAGTGGAGCGGCGGGGGCTCTCCGGGCGGGTGACGTTCACGGGCAAGCTCTCCCCCGAGGCGCTCGTGGGCGAATACTGCCGCTGTACCCTGCTCGTCCAGCCGTCCCTGTACGAGGGATTCGGGCTGCCCGCGGCGGAAGCCATGGCCTGCGGCGCACCGATCGTCGCGGCGGGCTCCGGCGCGGTGGGCGAGGTGGTCACGCCCCAGGCGGGGGTGCTCGTGCCACCGGGCGATGGGGAGGCGCTGGCCGGCGCGATCGGCGCTCTGCTCGCCGCCCCCGCCCGGCGCCGGAGCATGGGCGATGCAGGCGTGCGCGAGGCGGGGGCGCGCTTCTCCTGGCCCGCCTCCGCCCGGGGGGTGGTGGAGGTGTACCGGCGAGCCGTCGCGGAACGGTACGGGGCGGCGGCATGAGAATCTGTCTGCTCACCTACCGGGGCAACCCCTTCTGCGGCGGGCAGGGGGTTTACGTGGATGCCCTCAGCCGGGAGTTGGTGCGGCAGGGCCACACCGTGCACGTGGTCTCCGGCCCGCCCTATCCCCCGCGGGTGCCGGGCGTCACGCTGCACCGCCTGCCCGCGCTGGCGCTCCATCTGGGCGACGGCCGCGCCGACGACGGGAACGACGGGAATCAAGGAGGCGCCGGAAGTAACGGCACCGGGGCGCCCGGCCGGCTGGGTCAACTGGCACCGATCGCGTTGTACGAGCGCGCGGCCTTTCTCGCGGGCATCTTCCCCGAGATGACGGCCTTCAGCCTGCGGGCGTTCTACAAGGTACGCGGCCTGCAGCGGCGGGAGCGGTTCGACGTGATCCACGACAACCAGAGCCTGGGCTGGGGCCTGCTCCCCATGGGACGGCTGGGCGTGCCGGTGATCGCGACGATCCACCACCCGCTGACCGTGGACCGGCGGCGGGGCTTCGAGCCCCCCACGTCCTTCCGGCAACAGTTGAGCCGGCTGCTCTTCTACCCGATCCCCATGCAGGGGCACGTGGCCCGGCGGCTGAAGCGGATCGTGACGGTCTCCCATGCCTCGGCGGAAGCCATCGCCGCGGATTTCCGCGTGGCCCCCGGGCGCATCCGGGTAATCCACAACGGCGTGGACACGGCGCGGTTCCGGCCGCCATCCAATGATTGCCGGGTGGCGGGGCGGGTGATCTACGTGGGCAACCTGGAGGACCGCAACAAGGGGGTGGTCTATTTGCTCCGCGCCATGGCGCTCGTGCGCCGGCCGGCGCACCTGCTGGTGGTCGGTTCGGGCGGGACGGTGCCGCAATGGGTGCGCCGGGAAATCGCCGGGCTCGGCATCGAAGGCCGGGTGCGGTTCGAGGCGCAACTGCCGCCGGGCGCCCTGGTGGAGCGCTATGGAACGGCCGAGGCGGCCGTGAGCCCCTCCCTGTTCGAGGGCTTCGGCTTTCCCGCGGCGGAGGCCATGGCCTGCGGCCTGCCCCTGGTCGCCGCCCGGGGCGGGGCACTGCCCGAGGTCGTCGGCGACGCGGGACTGCTCGTCCCCACCCGCGATCCGGCGGCCATCGCCCAGGCCCTGGATACCCTGCTGGGAGATGGAGAACTGCGCGCACGCCTGGGCCGGGCGGCGCGGTCGCGCATGGTCGAGAAATTCCGCTGGGAGCGCGCCGCGCGCGAGCTGGTGCAGGTCTACGAGGAGGTGCGCGATGCTCACCGTTGAGTTCGGGCGGCTGGCGCTGACCCCCGGCATGACCGTGCTGGACGCGGGCTGCGGCGAGGGGCGCCACGCGTTCGAGGCCCTCCGCCGGGGGGCACGCATCGTCGCCATGGACGTTCAGCGGCGGGACCTGGCGCGCACCCGCTTCCTGCTGGCGAGCGTCGCCCGGGAGGGCGGCTCGCTCCCGAACGGTACCGCCGGGGAAAGCGGCGCGGGCCATGCGCTCACGCTCCAGGGCAACGCCCAGCGGCTCCCGTTTCCCGGAGAGTGCTTCGACCGGGTGATCTGCTCCGAGGTGCTGGAGCACGTGCAAAACCCCATGGCGGCGGCGCGGGAGCTGGCGCGGGTGCTCAGGCCCGGGGGGCACCTGGCGGTGAGCGTGCCCACGCCGATGACCGAGTGGGCGTTCCGCTTCGCCTCTGACGACTACTTCAATACCCCCGGCGGCCACGTGCGCATCTTCACCCCGCGGCGGCTGGTGCGCCTGATGGCCCGAGCCGGGCTGGAGGTGAGGGACATCCACTTCGAGCACGCGTTCCACTCCCTGTACTGGTGGTGCCGGGCCGTCTTCGGCCTCCACGACGAGGGCCACCCGGCGATCCGCCACTTCCGCAAGGTGCTGACCTACGTGCTGTTCTCCCCGAGCCTGTCGCGGGCGGAACGCCTGTTCAATCGCCTCCTGCCCAAGGCGATGGTGCTGTACTTTGGGAAAGGGGAGGCCCGCCCGCACACCCAGCGAGGTTGAGCGGTCCACGCACCAGGAAGGCCATGGAGCAGCCGGCGGCCCGCGGTGCCTGGAGACGGAGCCGGGCGACGCGGTCACCGTCATCGAGAACCCCGCGGGCCAGGGCAGCAAGGTGGGGGAGACCCTCGAAGACTTGGCGGCACTGTTGGAACTGATCGACGCAGGTCCGCGCACCGGTGTCTGCCTGGACACCGGCCACCTCTTCGCGGCCGGGTACGACTTCCGCTCCGAGGAAGCGCGGGCCGAGTTATGGGAGCAGTTCGAGCGAAAAGGGGGCCGCGCCCACCTGCGCGCCTTTCACGTCAACGACGCCAAGGGGCCTCACGTCTCCCGGGTGGACCGCCACGAGGCGCAGGGCGAAGGATGCATCGGCACGGGAAACTTCGAGAGGGTGGCCCGGGACCCGCGGTTCCGCGGGATTCCCATGTTCCTGGGAACTCCCGGCGGTGGCGAAGTGTGGAGCCGGGAAGTGGCGATGCTGCGGAAGTTCCGCGCCGAAGCGGAAATGGAGGGGAGTTAACTCAAGCGGGAAACACGGTTGAGGATGAACACCGTGTACTTTTCCTCGGGGCTGAGGCCCTGGATGACCTCGCGGAATCCCTCCTGCCGCGGATCGCTGAGAAAGGCCTGCAGCTGGACGCCGAGCTTGCCGGAAAGCGAAGCCACCACATTGTCCAGGGCACCACCGCCGGATCCCGGTTGTTGCACCTTCTCTACCAGCGCGGCGAGGAATTTTTTGCTCGACAGGTTCTTCCCCGACTCGAGAATGGAAATCCGCTCTTCCTTGGAAAGGGCCGGGGCCAAATCTCCGGGCGCCTGCTG
>JAPUJL010000427.1 GCA_027296185.1 SAR324 cluster bacterium
CGGAGTTCGAATGGGCGCGTTCCCGCGAGCGGCAGGACGACACCGAGGGCGCCCTGGCCCATTACGCCCAGGCGGAGGAGCAACTAACCGAGGCCGATTGGCGCTGGAGGCGGGAGATCGCGCTCAGCGTCGGGGGAATCCACCGGGGCCGGGGAGATTACGCGAAGGAGATCGAAGTACTGCAGGCTGCGATCCCCCCCGCCCCGGATGCCGAGGCGCAGGCGGGGATGCGCCGGGCGGTCTCCCGCGCCCATGAGCACTGGGCGGAGCGGCTGCTCGAAGGCAAGAAGACCGATGCGGCTCTGGAGCACTACCGCCTGGCGTTGGCCGAGCTGCCCGCGGAGCGCTGGGAGGAGCGCTTCCGGATCGCCCAGCCCCTGGGGCGGATTTACCTGGAGCGCGAGGATTCGCGGGCCCTCGCGGGGCTGTACGAGGGCATCTACCCCGACATTCCCGAAGAGGGGCTGAAGGCCCAAATCGACCTGTTTCTGGGGCAGATTTACGCCAAGTGGGCCGATTATGCCAACCGGGCGAAGAAGTACGAGTTCGCCCGGCAACGCTATCACAAGGCCCTGCGCTACCTGCCCAACGATCAATGGGAGTTGCGCATCGCCGTGGCGAAACAGCTGGAAGCCTTATACGATCGGGAAGAGGACGTGGCCGGAGTGACCGCCGTCTATGGGGAACTGGTGCCCAGCCTGGACGACGTCACCCTCCGCCGGAGTTACGCGCTCTATCTGGGCCGGCTGTACTGGGACAAGGCGAAGGATGCAGAGCAAGCCCGGCAGTGGCTGATCTCCCTGGAGACCGGCGGCGACGATCCGGTCTCGCTGGAGGCGGGATTCATCCTGGCGGAAATCGCGCTCGCCAACGACAATTCCAGCGGCGCCCAGGTGGCCCTGGAGGATTTGGTTCAGCGGAACCTGAACGGATCGGCCTGGTACGTGCCGGTGCATTACCAACTGGCGGTACTGCATCATGAGGCGGACCGGCTCGACCAGGCGCTCGAGCACTACCGCCTCGTGGCGGGCGTGAAATCCAAGGAGGCCCGCAAGCTGTACCCCAAGTCAATCGCCCACTCCAAGCAGCAGGTGCGCGAAATCGAGGCCTACCTGCGCGTTCGCGGCGGCGATGCGGGCCGGGAAATCGACGCACCCGGATTCCAGCGCAAGCCGCCGGTGCCCGGCCGCAAAAACTTCTAGCCGGCCCGCGACGGCCGCGGTGCGGGTTTCGCCGCCCGGCCCGGCCCGGTCACCTTCCCGAGGTCCGTCCGACCATGATTTCTTTGCTCTTCCAAGGCCACGTGGCGCTGTTCGTCCTGATTGTGCTGGCCCTGGTGATCTCGCTCTCCTTCCACGAGTTCGGCCACGCCGCGGTCGCAAAGTTATTCGGTGATGACACAGCCCAGCGGGCCGGGCGGCTCACGATCAATCCCATCGCCCACATCGACCCCATGGGGCTGTTGATGGTGATGATCGTGGGCTTCGGCTATGCCAAGCCGGTTCCCACCGACCCCCGCAACTTCAATTCCCGCTGGGCGGATTTTTTCGTCTCCGCCGCGGGGCCGGGCATGAATCTCCTAGTCGCCGCCATCTCGCTCAATTTTTATTTGCTGACCCTCAACTTCGGCTGGGAATTTATGGCCACCCAGGGGCCGCGGCTGTTCTTTCTCTACCTGGCCCGGATCAACCTCATCCTGATGCTGTTCAACCTCATTCCCCTGGGCGCGCTCGATGGTCACTACATCCTGCCCTATTTCCTCACCCGCAAGTGGGCGGCCTACTATCGTTACTACAACACCCGCTTCGGCAATGCCGCGCTGATGGGTCTCGTGCTGCTCAGTTTCGTGGGGTTGCCGATTTTCGCCTTCGTGTGGGCGCTCAGCGCCGCTCTTTTGCCGCTCATCCAATTCGTCTAGAAACCCGCGTCACGGGTCCGTAGACGGCGTTCGTTGCGCCGCCGTTGCGGGGAAAGAAACGTGGGATGGTGGATGGACCAGCCCCGCCGCGCATGGAGCGGGGCCGCTGTTTCAGGGCGCTTCCGGAGGGTGCCCGGGCCCTGCTCCGCGGAGCGGGGCCCGGGACAGGAAATTACGCGTTCGGAGCGGGACGCCTCCGGCGCGGGCGGCTGGAGCGCGGCTTGTCGGCCGGCGCGGCATTGGCGTCCTTTGCCGCGGCGGGCCGTCTGCCGCCCCGGCGCCTTCCGCGGCTGGGGCGTTTGGTTGGCGGCGCGGCCTTGCTTTCCGCCTCGCTATCGGCCTCGCTTTTGAACTCGGTCCCGCCGTTGTCCCCACCGCGGTGGCCGCTCTGGAACAGGACGTTCCCGGGCTCCACGCCTTCCGATAGGACGGCGAGGGGGTTGGAGCGCCGGGTCATGGGGATGATCACCGTCTCGTTATCGTTTTCCCCAGGGCGGTGGGTGCTCTGATAGATCGCCTGGCCCGCCGCCGTGCCGCCGCCAATATCCGCGGAGGGCCGGGCGCGCCTGCGGCCCAGGGTGAAGGCCGTCGGCAGGGCGTCGGCGTTCCTACCGGCTGGTTTGGGTGCGGGCTTGCGGGCCACGACAGGCGCGGGCTTGTGGGCCGCGGCAGGCGCCTCTTCCACTTCTTCTGCTTCCATCTCGTCTTCGGGCTCCGTCGCCTCGGCGTCGATCCCAGGATCGTCCGACTCATCGCCGTCGAAATCCGCGGCGGTGAGCGCCTCAGGGTCCTGCTC
>JAPUJL010000428.1 GCA_027296185.1 SAR324 cluster bacterium
CGCATCACCGCGGCGAACTCGGCCTGGGTCTGCTCCTCGGTGCAGTAGATGTGGGCGTCGTTCATCCCCAGCGCCCGCACCCGCAGCAGCCCGGAAAGCTCGCCCGACTGCTCGTAGCGGTAGCACATGCCGTACTCGGCCAGCCGCAGGGGCAGCTCCCGGTAGCTGCGCGGCACGGCCTTGTAGATCATGTGGTGGAAGGGGCAGTTCATGGGCTTCAGGTAGAAGCGCCCCTCGTCTCCCTCCATGGGCGGGAACATATCCGCCGCGTAGTAGGGTAGATGGCCGGAGGTGATGAACAGCCCCTCCTTGGTGATATGGGGGGTCGCGACGCGCTGGTAGCCCCACTGAAACTCGGTCTCCTTGGCCAGCTTCTCCAGTTCCTCGCGTATCGCCGCTCCGTTGGGCATCCAGAGGGGCAGGCCCTTGCCCACCTCCTCGCTGATGGTGAACAGCTGCATCTCGGCGCCCAGCTTGCGGTGGTCCCGCTCCTTGGCCAGCTCCCGCAGGGCCAGAAACTCCTTGAGCTCCGCCTTGCGCTCGAAGGCCAACCCGTAGACGCGCTGGAGCATCTTGTTTTTCTCGGAGCCCTTCCAGTAGGCGCCGGCCAGGGAATCCAGCTTGAAGGCGTCCGCGGGCAGCTCCCCGGTCGACGCCACGTGGGGCCCCTCGCACATGTCCGCAAACGGGCCGTTGCTGTAGACGCTCAGCGTGGCCGCGCCCTCCCCCTGAAGATCCCGCGCCTGCTCCGCCTTGAATTCCGCGCCTTCCCCTTCCAGCCGCGAAATGAGCTCATCGGCCGGCAGGTCTTCCCGCTCGAAAGACTGGTCCGCCTGGATGATCCGGCGCATGGCCTTCTCCAGCGTGGGCAGATCCTCCGGCGCGAGCGGGGATTCCAGGTCGAAGTCGTAATAAAATCCGTTATCGATCGGGGGGCCGAAGCCCAGCTTGGCGCCGGGGCGGATTTCCTTCACCGCCTGGGCCAGGACATGGGCCAGGGAATGGCGGATGCGGTACAGCCGCGATTCGGGGTCCAGTTTCTCGCGTTTCATCGGGGGCGCTGCTCCAAAGCGGGAATGGCGATCCGTCAATAAGACAAACTACGGATTTCCCCGTCACCGGTCAACGGAGTCCCGGTGACAGTAGCGGCCGCGGTGATGCTTCTACTGCGGTGCTCGGGAAACGCGGCGAAAAAACGCGCGGAGAACCGGTTCAGCCTGTCGAGGTTTTGCTGTCGGGGTTGGATTCGGGGGGCTTTTCCTCGTCGGTGGGCTCGTCGGAGGCGGGAGGGGCCTCCGCTTCGCCGCCACCGGCTGCTTCGCCGTTCTCGGACGCGGTGGCGGTGTCGAGCTCGGCACGGAGCTTGACGCCCATCTCGTAGTATTCCTTGGCGGGCGCCGTATCGCCGAGCTTGAAGTAGCGCTTGCCGATCTTGTCGATCAGCTCCAGCCGCCCTTCGGCATCCCCCAGCACCTCCTTGATGGCGAGGTGATTCTTGTAGTACTGGATCAGCTTCCGCTCGTCGCCGGCGTCCTCCTGGGCCGCCTCGATGCGCCCGTAGAGCCGGTCCATGGCCTCCCGGTCGCCCGCCTGGCGGAAGGCGGACAGGGCCTTCACGAGCAGGGCCACGCGCAGGGAAGGCGCCTCCCCGGGGGTGGGCAGCCCTTCCAGCAGGGAATCGATCTCGCTTTCCAGCGACGCTTCCACCGGCTCGTAGCCGTGGTCCAGCATCTCCTGGTAGGCGCCGGTCACGTCTCCGGGCCGATCGTGGAGCACGGCCAGCCGCAATCGGAGGCGCTCGGCCTCCCACGCCACCAGGTCGGGGGTTTCCTCCAGGAGCGCGCCGTATTGCTCCAACGCCGCCTGAAGGGCGGCCAGGTTGCCCTCGTCGTGGGCTTCCTGAGCCATGCGGAGCAGCGCGGCTCCTTCCTCGCGGATATTTTCCGGGGAACTCGCCCGTTCCAGGGCCGCCTGCACCTCGTCGGGAGGTGGGAGCGGCGCGGGGGGCGCGTCGTTATCGGCGGGGGAAGGGTCCCGGCCCTCCTGCCCCTTCCCGGCGGGCTCGGCGCCGGCGGCCAGGGACGGCCGCAGGTCGGCGAACAGAACCTCCTCCTCGTCAGGCTGGGGCGCCTCCGGCTGTTGGGGTTTGGCGCCGGTCTTCGGCGGCGACTGGGCGGGCGCCTTGGCCCGCGCCGCGGCGGAGATTTCGACTCGCTCCTCGGGCATTCCGCCGGTGCCCACGGCGGCTTGGCCCTCGTCATCCCCCGGCGCTGCCTTTCCGGTCGCGGCGATCTGCTCCATGGCCTCCAGGTGCTCCCGGAAGCGGCTGTAGACGTCGCCGGCCGCCTCCCCGGATTCCGGCGCCGGCCGCGGCTCTGCACCTCCCGGCTCGGCCGCCGAGGCGGATGCGGGAGGCTTGGCAACCGATTGACCCGGAGCCGCCGCCGGTCCAGCCGGGGCGGATCGCGCCGCCGGTGCCGAAATCGCCGCGGCGGCCCGGCCGACGGCGGCGGAAGCCTTCGATGAGAGGGAGCTCTGG
>JAPUJL010000429.1 GCA_027296185.1 SAR324 cluster bacterium
GCAGGGTGTCGCCGACCCGGATCCAGCCCTCGGTAAGGATTTCGGCCCGCAACCCGCCCCGGTGCAGCAGGGGTTGGCGCACCGGCTTGCCCGTAACCTGCTCCAGATACCCGCACGGCTCGCAGAGCCTTACGCCGCGGAGGGTCACCTCGCCCACCCGGAACGTGCGGCCTACCAGGTGATTGAGGGGGACGCCGCGGGTGATGACGTTGCGCCGGCTTTCCGCCGGCTCCAGGCGGTGGCCGTAATCCCGCTCGATGGCGGCCAGCTCCTCCTCCTCGATGAGGGTCAGTTGCCGGTCCACGCCCGGCTTGGTGGAGTAGGTGCCGCGTGCCATGGCGTAGCGGTCGCCCTCCAGACCTTGGCCCGGGATGGCGTGCGCCTCGGCGGTGGATTCCATGGCCGCGCCCGCCTCCGGCGCGAGAAAGATCGCGGTGATTTCGCCCTGCCACATGGCTGGCCCTCCTCTTCCGATCGGATCGAACGATTCCGTGCTGGATGGCGTCGAGACTACACCGATCCCAGCCCGAGTGTAACCGGAGCCATTTGTCCGCATTGGTGGGTCATCGTCATTTGGAAGTACGGGAAGGCTTCGGGAGGGGCGACCGATCTTCGGCGTTCTCCGGCCATCCGCGGCCAGGAGTCGCCAGGGTCACGTCCTTTTCGCCGCTATCCGCGCCGGACGTTCCCGGCGATCCCCCATCGCCGGCGCTCCGCTGCACGATCCCCCGCTGGAAGCGCGCATCCAGGCCAGCGACTTCCTCGAATATTACGCCCCGCGGATGGAGGAACCGGGCGACCCTCCGTCCGGCATCGGGCCTTCCGGTCCGCCAACCCGCACCGGCACGGCCGCTGGACTGCGCGAGTCAGGCCTGATGGCGGCAAACCACGGTGCGATTCGACGGTTCGAGGGTCTCTCAGTTGCAGATGGATTGCAGCGCCGCCCATTGAGTTGCGCTGAGGATGGGCTCCGGCGTCGTCCCGTTGACCGGGCGCTGCGCCTCCCGATGGAGCGCGGCAATGCGCTCTCTCGGGTCCGGATGGGTGGACAGGAAGCTGGGGAGCGCCGATCCGGCATCCTCCTGGCCGGCCATTCGCCCGAGCAGCGAAATCTGACTCTCGGGGCTCAGCCCCACCTGCCGCAGAATCGCCGATCCGATCCGATCCGCTTCCCGCTCGGCGGCGCGTCCATAGGAGAGGAGCAACAAGGTCTGGCCCAGGTCCGCCAGCACTCCCGAGCCGGCCAGATCGCCCACGATCACCGTAAGGATGAGCTGGATCCCCAGCCCGCGAATCAGGGCCGCGGCGGGATGCCGGGCGGTTACGTGGGCCATCTCATGGGCCAGCACGCCGGCCAATTCCTCCGGCCCCGCGGCGAAGGTCAGCAGCCCCCGCAGAATGAATATCCGCCCGCCGGGAAGCGCGAAGGCGTTGATCTGGTCCACATCGATCACCACGACCCGAATGTCGAAAGGGGCCGATGCAACCGCGGCCATGCGGGCGGCCAGCGACTGCAGCACCGCATTGCCCGGCCCCCCCTCGCAACGGTCGAATTGGGCCTCGAAGTTATCGGCCATTTGACCGCCCCAGGCCTCTTCCCAGGAGGCCGGCACCGCCCGCGCCAGTGGACTAGCCAGGCGCGGCACACCCCAAACGATCAGGGCGGCGACCGCTACCGTCACCAACAGGGATCCGGTGGCCACCACGATCAGGTTCCGCGTGGGACTCAGGCGCCAACGCGATGCCGGCGTATAACGGCCCAGCGCCTCCAGGATTTCGTGACTCTCCAGGGTAAGCCGCGCCTCGCCACGCTCGGAGTGACTCAGCCGGATCGGTTGTCCGCTGAACACCTCGCCGGCAAGCCGCACACCCGCCAGCGGCCAGACATCGAGGCACCGGCCTTCCTCATCCAGGATCTGTAATTCCCGGGGCGCCAGATAAAGCTGCACGGGACGCCGCAGGGCGCTCTCGCCATCGGTCAGGTATGCGGGCCAGGGCATGGGTGTCAGATCCCCACGTCACCGATGTCCAACGCCTCCGCAATGCCTTCCCCGCCCGCGGGTATCGCCTCCTGGCTCTGCAGGATCGCCGCGTAGTCGAGGGTGCCGTTGGCGGTGAGGTGACCGAGTGTGAATTTCACCCAGCGCATGATCACGATCGGGAAACCGAACCGCAGGGTCAGCAGCGAAATCATCAACGAGCTGATGAACATCCAGGAATAGCGCCCCCCCGAGTATCCCAGTGTAAATTCCATCGCGCCCAACCGCGAGTGTTCCGCGAAGTAGCGATGCTGCACGGCGCGATAGGGCAGCCACAGCACGGGGATCGAGAGCCCGATCAAGAGCGCTGGAACAACGATGATGAGGATGGGAATGAACGCCTCGATGGATTCGTTGCCCGGCCCGTCGGCTCCATAAAAGATCAGCACGCCGATGGCGCCACTCAGACCGGATATACCGAAGAGAGTCGCCACCCAGCGCCAGACGAACGGCACAAACAGGTCGCCCGCCCGCCCGTCGTAAGCGCAGCGAATCGTGCCGAACCAGGTGTTCCCAAGCAGGTAGCGAGTGAGCTCGTTGCTCATGCGGGGGTAGTACAATCCCAGCGTCAGCCCGGTCAGGAGGACGTGCCCCAGGGTCATGAATCCAAATGTGACCGCCGAGCCGGTCATGGCCATGCGGATGCTGCGCCAGCGGGTGCGGCTGAGCCGGTAACGCCACGAGGCGAACCGGGCCAATCCCGCGAACACGATAAACCCGGCATAGAACAAGAGATTGAGAACCGTGGCGACGACGGCATTGGTCTGGAATATGCGGATCAGCACCTGGAACACGATCAAGGTGGGGATCAGAATTGCCATTGCCTTAAGATAGCCGCGCAACAACTCCCTCGCCGTACCCGTGTATTCGAAGCGTTCGCCATCGAAGGCGGTTTGGCTCCATAGGTAATGGCGGATGCGTGTCTTGGCCCAGAAATGGTAGATTCCCAGTGTGACGATCTTGAGAACGAGATTTCGAAAATAGATTCCGTACAGCTCGCCGATTGACCCATGGTGCTGGAACCGAGGTGCATCGGTTACCGTTGCGGACATCTCGCCCATACGCGCTTCCCTCCCTCGAACAAGGAGTCGCTTTCGAAGTATCCTATGCTCCGATTCGGAACGTCGGCTCCCCGGCTCTTGACGACGTTGGGCTCCGGCGAACCGGGGCGCCCCGTCAAGGCGCAAACATCGGGAGCCGAAGCGGCACGACTCTATCACCCGAAATTTCCCGGATGGAGCCGCCGATACCGCCTGGATGACTCAACGAACTTCCGATACCACGATAGTGAAAGTGAAAACCAGATCCTAGCCGTCGTATGGCCCTTAGGTTTGCGCGGAAAGGGCGATTGAGCCCGTTTTTCAGGACATGATAAAGTGGCAATTCGGCCTGGAGCAAATTCCCTCTCGTTCTCGAATCCGGCCATCGGTTTCACTCA
>JAPUJL010000043.1 GCA_027296185.1 SAR324 cluster bacterium
GAAGGAACGCGCAAAGCGCGCGTCTCGAAGTACGCGGCGATCTGCCGATATATAGACCGGTTCCACGGCCCCAGCCTATTGCCGAAGCCTATGCGGACGGCCCCTTCGGCGCCGTAGGCCAGCATACCACCCCGCCACTCCCCGTCCAATGGCAGCGTGGCGCCCGGATTTCCCCGCGTTGTGGGCTCCGGGGCGGGCTGCTATAATTTTGTTTGGAACTCCCGAGCGAGGCGCAGGGCGGCGGGGCGGTAGGGTGGCCTACGCCGCGGGCTCCTGCCCGGGCATTTTTTTGTGACGGGTGGTGTCGTCACGGGCCGCGGGGTGCGGGGTACGGGGGCCGTAAGCCGGAAATCGAGGAATCGACGATGAGTTTGCTGTTCAAGAAGAAGACCCTCACCGGATTGTCGAAAACCTGTGGGTGAGCGGCCAAGCTGAGCCCGGTCGGGTTATCGGAAGCTCTGGCCCAGTTGCCCCCCGCCACGGACGGGAATCTCCTGGTCGGCATCGAGACCTCCGACGATGCCGGGGTTTATCGCCTGTCCGCCGATTCGGCGCTGGTGGTCACGGCGGACTTCATCACGCCGCCGGTGGACGACCCCTACCTGTTCGGCCAGGTGGCGGCGACCAACGCCATCAACGACATCTACGCCATGGGCGCCAGGCCCGTGACCTGCTACAACCTGGTGGGATTTCCCTCCGGGGATCTGCCCCTCGACATGTTGAGCCGCATCATGGCGGGCGCCCTGAGCAAGATTCAGGAGGCCGGCGCCGTGCTGGCGGGCGGCCATTCCACCGAGGACGACGAGCCCAAGTTCGGGCTCGCGGTGAACGGACTGGTGCACCCGGACAAGATCTGGCGCAACTCGGGGGCCCAGGCGGGCGACCGGCTGATCCTCACCAAGCCCATCGGCTCGGGGGTGCTGTTCAACGCCAACCTCAAGCGGATGGTTTCGCCCGCGGCCATGGAGGCCTGCCTGGAGCAGATCACCACCCTGAACAAGGCCGCCGCGGAGGTGCTCGACCGCCACACCGTCCACGCCTGCACCGACATCACGGGCTTCGGCTTTGCCGGTCACAGCTTCGAGATGGCCCACGGCGCGGCGCTGACCTTCGCCTTCGATCTGGAACAGATACCGGTGATGGATCAGGCCCTGGAGATGTACCGCCGGAAGGTGACCACGGGCGTCAACGGCGAGAACAAGTCCTACGTGATGGGCAATATCCGCTTCGAGGTGGAGGTGCCCGCGTGGCACCGGGAGATCGTCTACGATCCCCAGACCGCCGGGGGGCTGCTCGCCGCCGTGCCCGCCGGCGAGGCCCAGGCCGCCCTGGACGACTTCAAGGCCCACGGCGTGCCCCACGCCGCGATCGTGGGCGAGGTGCTGCCCATGGGCGACGTGCATCTGATATTCCGGTAGCTTCCGCCCGTCAGAAGTTCCGCTCGAAGGCCGCCCCGACGCCCCGGCCCCGTACGACGATGCCGAACTTGGTTCGTTGCTGGGCCAGGTATTCGGTCCGGTGGCGATCGTTGAACTTGTGGGCGCCCCCGACGGCCGCCCAGATCGATCCGCCATAGAAGGCCAGCGCCAACGCGCCGAACACCGTGCCGGCGGCCACCTGATCCCGCTCGAAGGAGGTGACGGTGGCGTAGATGAAGACCCCGGTGAGGAAGAAGGCCAGCGCCGCCTCGCTCCACCGGCCCACGTAGGCACTGCCGGTGCCTGGAATCACCGCCGAGAAGGTTCCCGCCAGGAACGGGGATTTCTCGGGCAGTTCGGGGGGCTGCTCCATCGCCTCGACGAACCCCGCCACCCGGGAGCGCTCCGGCCAATCGGGAGCGATGGCGCGGAATTCCGCCAGGGCCGCCTCGATGCCCTCCAGCCGCAGGGGGTAGGGCCGCCCGCGGTCCCGCTCCAGCAGGCTCAGCCCCAACAGATAGCGCAGGTCGTCGCCCCGGCCGGCAAGGGCAGTGTCTTCCGGGCCTTCTGGGCCTTCCGTGTCTTCCGGGCCTTGGCGCAAGGCGGCGATGTGCTCCAGGGCCCGTTCCGGCTCGGCGCCCTGGAGATAGGCCAGCCCGATCCGCAGCTGGGCCTCGGTGGCCTGGGGGCTGCGGGGGAAGAAGTGGATCAGCCGCTTGTATTCCGAGATGGCGCGGTAGTATTCTCCCGCGCGATACAGCGATTCGGCGAAGTCCCACACCGCCGCTTCGTCCAGGACGATTCGCTCCTCCTCCTGGGCCCGCCCGTCGCCCCGGGCCTGCCCTTCCTGCTGCGCCCGCCCTTCCGCTTGAGCAATCGCCCCCGGGGGCCGCAAGGCCAGCGTCAACAGCGCCACGCCCAGCAGCCCGCCTGCCCACAGCGCCCGCAGCGCCGGTAGCGGCCAGGATCGAGGCCAGCCATATCGGCGGTGCGGCCCGTTGGGAAATCCGGCGGCGTTCGCGGTCAGGAATGAAGGAAGCAACTGCTGCCCGGCAGCGGAGTGAATCGGCTGTTCCGGTCCAGGCGGAAGCGGAAGCGCCGCCCCGCGAGGAACCGGACGAGATGCAAAGTAGCCGACCCGGCCCCGATCCGCAACGGGCAGCCGCCCGGCGG
>JAPUJL010000430.1 GCA_027296185.1 SAR324 cluster bacterium
CGGCCGAAGGCTCGAGGCCGCCGGAGCGGGCTGTTGCTCCAAAGGCCCGAGCGGAGGGTGGCGCGGTCGGCATTTGCATTGAAGACACATTCGGTCGGGGCGGGCCTTGCGCAAGGCGCAGGGCCTGCGGCGATGAACCGCAGCGACGATCTGCGCGGACGAACTGGGAGAACGAAGCGATGAAACTGGGACGGCTCGGGGTGTTCTGCTTTCTGGATGGCTTGAACCGGGCGCAGTTGGTCGAACTGGCGCAACGCTGCGAGCAGTTGGGCTATGCGGCGCTGTGGTATCCGGAAGCCCGGGGGCACGAATCTTTCTCCCTCGGCAGCTTTCTGCTGAGCCAAACCGAGAAGCTGATCCTGGCGACCGGGATCGCCAACATCTACGCCCGCGACGCCACCACGGCCAAGCAGGGCCAGCACACCCTGGCCAAGCTCTCGGGGGGGCGGTTTCTCCTGGGGCTGGGGGTCTCCCACGTGCCGATGGTGGAGAACGTCCGCGGCCACACCTACGGCAAGCCCGTCGCCACCATGCGCGCTTATCTGGAGGCCATGGAGAAATCCGCCGCCTTCGCGCCCCCGCTGGACGAGACGCCGCCCACCGTGCTGGCGGCGCTGGGTCCCAACATGACCCAGCTGGCCGGGGAACGCACCGCCGGGGCGCATCCCTACAACATCACCCCCGAGCACACAGCCAAGGCGCGGGAGATCGTCGGGCCGGAGCGCTGGGTGTGCTCCGAGCAGAAGATCCTCCGCGTCACCGACGGGGCCAAGGCCCGAGAACTGGCGCGGACGACCATGACTCCCTACATGGGGCTGCCCAACTACCGCAACAACTGGCTGCGGCTCGGCTTCACGGAGGCGGAGCTGGAGAACGGCGGGAGCGACCGGTTTCTGGACGCCATGGTGGCCTGGGGCGACGACGGGGCGATCCGGGCGCGCATCCAGGCTCACTTCGACGCGGGCGCCAGCCACGTGTGCATCCAACCGCTGCACCCGGATGGGGAGCGCCTGCCCGACCTGGACGCCCTGGCCGCATTCGCGCCGTAGGCGGATCCGGACGATTCCCACAATCTGCCCAACGCGGGAGTTTGGAAATGGCCGGCAAGGTCTGCTTGATCACGGGGGTGGGGCCGGGAACGGGAACCGCGCTGGTGAAGCGGTTTGCCCAAGGGGGCTACCGCATCGCCATGCTGGCCCGCAACGAGGAGCGGCTGGGAGCGCTCACGGAGAGCGTCGGGAACACCCACGCTTTCCCCTGCGACGTGGCGGAGGAGCAACAACTCAAGGAGACCCTCGCGCGGGTGAAAGAGGAATTGGGCGCCCCGGAGATCGTGATTCACAATGCCGTGGGCGGCGGCTGGGGCGAATTCGACGAGATCGATCCGAAGATGCTGAACCGTAATTTTCAGATCAACACCATGGCCCTGCTTCATATCGCCCAGGCGACCGTCCCCGACATGGCCGCGGCCGGTCACGGCGTGCTGCTGGCGACCGGCAATACCTCGGCCTACCGGGGGCGGCAGCGCTTCTCCGGCTTCGCGCCGACCAAAGCGGCCCAGCGGATTCTGGCGGAGTCCATCGCCCGTTCCGCCGGACCGAAAGGGGTGCACGTGGCCTACGTCGCCATCGACGCGGTGATCAGCGTGCCCTGGACGCGGGAGCGGTTCAGCGACAAGCCCGACGAGTACTTCTGCATGCCCGCGGACATCGCCGAGGAGTGCTTCCATGTGGCCCACCAGCCCCGCTCGGCCTGGGCCTTCGATGTGGTGATCCGCCCCTTCGGGGAAGTCTGGTAGCCGGAGCGGCCGCCCCCTCAAAGCCGTCGGTGGCGCGGGCCCCCATGCCCACGAATTCCTTTCCCCCTCCTCGTTCCTCCCCCATGACGGCGGAGGAAGAGTGCCGGTGTCATCCCCGGTTCGGGACTACGCGAAGCTCATGCGCACGGCCCCCAGGCCGCTGAAGCGGCTCTCGTAGGCCTTGCCCGGCTGGCCGGGCTCGGGCTTGGTGAAGGAGCCGGTGAGCACCCGCTGGCCCGCCTGGAGCCGGGCGCCGTACTGGGTCAGCGCGTTGGCCAGCCAGGCGAGGGTATCGAGCTGGTTGTCCATCACCTCCCTGCCGATGGCGGTAGCCGCGACCTCGCCGTCGATTTCCACCTCCACCCGGATTTCGCCGAAGTCCAGGCCCGCCGGCAGGGGGATGGCCTCGCCGGCCACGTAGGCCTCCTGGGACACGTTGTCGGCAAGCCCCAAGGGGAAGTCCACGTCCAGCCCGCCCCCGCGGCGCGCCGGCACCTCGTAGGCCGGGGCGATCGTGGCGATGGCCTCCCGGGCGGCCTCGGGGGTGGCGTGGGGGCCGGGCAGATCGGCGCCCATCGTTACCAGCACCTCCGACTCGACAAAGGGCACCGCGATCTCGTCGGCCGTGAAACGGTGGCCGGAGGGCCGCAGGCCCGACTCCAGCAGGTAGCCGAAGACCGGCTCGCTGGCGCCGTACAGGCCGCGGATGGCATTGGCGGTGAGCCCGACCTTCCAACCGGCGTGCCGGGCGCCCCGCTCCACCTTCTTCGCCAGGATTCCCAGTTGCACCCGGTAGGCGTCGTTCACGCTCAGCTTTCCCTTCCATTCCTCCGGAAAGTAATTACCGCTGTCGTGACAATCCCAAAGGGACTGAATGGTGTCGTCCAAGTTCATGGGGGCCTTTCCTAAAAACAGTTATCGTGAGCCGCGTCCAGCACCCTGTTCCACGGGATACCTATGCCGGTGCGCGGGGCGGATCGGGCACCGGCTCGTCGTAACCGATGGCGTCGTAGAGTTGCTTCCGCGTCCACATGCCGGGGAGCAGGGCGCGCTGATGATCGTCCCGCCGGAGGGCCGCCAGCGCCTCGTCGGCGGCGGCCATCATCACCCGCAGCAGGGTCACCGGGTAAATCACCACGGTGTAGCCGTAGTCGGCCAGCTGCGCGCGGTCCAGCAGCGGCGACTTGCCGAACTCGGTCATGTTGGCCATCAGCGGTCCCGGGCATTCCTCCGCGAAGCGCCGGAACTCCTCGGCGGATTCGGGCGATTCGATGAAGATCAGGTCCGCCCCCGCCTCCCGGTAGGCCCGGGCGCGGGACAGGGCATCGGCGTAGCCCGTCACGCCGCGGGCGTCGGTGCGGGCGACGATGGCCAGCTCGGGATTCCGCCGCGCCGCCACGGCGGAGCGCACCTTGTCCGCCATGAGCTCCAGCGGCACCAGTTGCTTGCCTTCCAGGTGGCCGCACTTCTTGGCCGAGAC
>JAPUJL010000431.1 GCA_027296185.1 SAR324 cluster bacterium
GGTGACCGGACAGACTGTGAAACTGACGGTCCCACCACACGACTTGGTATTTAGAGGGTGAGCACTACGCCCATTCCGCTCCAACACACGATGGGTGGCACTGCGCCGGCCGGGCGCTGCCCGGCAATCCTCGCCTCATCCCGGTACCCCTTCTCCCCGGGGAAGATGCAGCGAGCGGATGGATGGATCGGAACGGTGCCGCGCCGGGGGTGAGGCCCCACCGTCAACCGCGGATCGCGCTGGGCACAACCGCGGAATCGAGGGCGCTCCCGGGAGCGTAAACCACTGGCAGACGGCGTCCCGAATTGGTATCAGAAGTGATCCGGCTGCGCGGCTGTGGTCCCTATGCTGGGGGATTGGGCTGGGGAACTGGGGCCGCCGGGTTCGGATTTCTCGCGATGGGGGAAAAAGGTTGTTCCGCACGAGGGCGGCCATGCGTCTCCGCTTCACCGCGCGCCCGTTCTGGATCGGGCTCATTCCGCTGTCGATCGCCGCGGCCGCCGGGGCGGGTTCCGACTTTACCTTCGAGGAGGTCTCCTTCCTCTTCTGCTACAACGGCAACGTCTGCCGGTTCACCATCCCCGACGTGCATCCGCTGCTGGGTCAGGCCGTGAACGTGCGCATCCGGGGCATCGAGACGCCCCGGCTGGAAGGCCCGTGCGACGCCGAGAAGACCGGCGGCGAGCGAGTGAAGGAATACCTCAACAACCTGCTGGCGCGAGCGGAGCGGATCGATCTCGTGACGGCCTCGCGCGGCACCTACTTCCGCATCGTCGCCGACGTCAAGGCGGACGGCATGGATGTGGGCGAACACCTCATCTCCCGAGGCATGGCCCGGCCCTACAATGAGGACGGCGTGCGTTCCAATTGGTGCGTGTCGGACCGGCTCGCGGGGCAGCCGCCCCTCCGGCCCGGTGGGACGGTGCACTCGGGGCACTCGGTGGACTGAGCCGGCCCCGCCAATGCCGGCGGACGAGCCCGAACTGCGGCCGGTCCAGGGACTTCGGACTATTGCAGGAGGGGGGGCTTGCCGCGGACGCTGACGCGGATCATGAGGCGCGTATCTTCCTCACCGGCGGCTTCCTCCAGGGGCTCCGCCGCGTGCATGGTGGAGCTGGTGTCCCAGACGGCCACGTCGCCCACCTCGTAGAAGAGGGTGCGGACGTATTGGGGCTGGAGCGCATGGGCCTTCAGCTCCCGCAAGAAGTCCACCGCCTCGTCTTCCGGCCAGCCCTCGATCCCGCGGGAGGTTCCGGCCACGGCGTACAGGGCCTTGCGCCCCGTGATGGGATGGGGCCGCGCCAAGGGGTGCTTCACGGGGACCAGCTTGGACCATTGCTCCTCCCGTGGCGGTGAGGCCTCGGGCTCCCCGTCGAGGCCCTGGTCGCGGTTGCCGTAGCTGTGGAGCACGGTCAGCCCATCCACCTTCCGCTTCATGGATTCCGGCAGGTCGTCGTAGGCGGCGAACATATTGGCCAACCGGGTCCCGCCGCCGGCCTTGGGCACCTTGATCGCGTGGAGGGTCGTGGCGCTGGAAGGCTCCGCGTCGTAGGACTGGTCGGTGTGCCAGTAGGCCGCCCCGTTGATGATCGCGTCGGGCCGGTCGGACGCATTGGTCAGCTTCATCACGGCGGGCAGGCCGGGCAGCCTGAAATGATCCAACACGTGGGGCGTGGGCTCGCCGTAGATGCGGCCGTACCGGTCGAATTGCTCCGGGCTCAAGGATTGGTTCCGGAACCGCAGCACCTGATGCTCGTGCAGGGTCGCGAGGATGAAGCGAACCGTATCGGGCGGCAACTCTCCGGATAGATCGACCCCCTCGATCTCCGCGCCGAACGTATCCCACAGCGGTTTCTTGGCGAGCATGGCCTTCTCTCCTGGTGACGGCGCCTCGACTCGTCGTGGAACCTTGCGTTTCCACCGGGTGGGCCGTGTGCATTCCGGGATCGTCCACCTATATCCCAACCGCGGCCCGATTCCAACGCCCGCCGGCCGCTCCGGGGTTTGCCTCAGACGGTGGGTCGGCGCTCGTGCCAGTCGGTGGCTTGCTGGTAGGCGTAGCCGGTGCGCAGTACCGCCACCTCGTCGAAGGGGCGCCCCACGATCTGCACGCCCATGGGCAGGCCGTCGGCCGAGAAGCCGCAGGGCACGGTCAATGCCGGCTGCCCGGTGAGGTTGAAGGGTTCGGTGTTCCGCAGCATCGCCGCGAAGACGGTCTGCTCCACGCCGCGGATGGTGACCGTCTCCTGCCCCAGGTTGGGCACCATCACGGGCAGCGTGGGCATGACCAGCACGTCGCAGGTCCGCATGACCTCCACCATGCTCCGGCCCAACAACTGCCGGTAGCGCTGGGCGTGCAGGTAGTCCTTGGCCAGCACGTAGTGGCCCAGCTCGAGAAACGTGCGCACCTGGTCGGTGTACAGCTCCGGGCGCGCGGTAATGTCGTCGTCGTGATAGGCGGTGGCCTCGGCCAGATAGATGGTCAGCGCCGCCGCGGCGGCCTGGCCGATATGGGGAATCTCCACCTCCTCCACCCGGGCTCCGGCCTGGGCCAGGACGCCGGCGGCGGTGCGCGCGGCGGCTTCCAGCTCCGGCTCCGCCTGGTCGAAGAAGTAACCGCTGGGCAGGCCGACCCGCATCCCTTTCAGCTCGGGGGTCAGCGCGGCGGCGTAATCGGGCACGGGGCGATCCACGGTGGCGGGATCCTTGGGGTCGGGTCCCGCGATGGGCTGCAGCATCAGCGCGGCGTCCCGCACGGTGCGGGTCATGGGGCCCGGATGATCCATCGTCCAGCACAGGGGAAAGATGCCATGGCGGCTCGCGCGGCCGTAGGTGGGCTTGAGCCCCACGATGCCGCAGCAGGAGGCGGGCATGCGGATCGAACCGCCGGTGTCCGAGCCGGTGGCCCCCGCGCAGAGCCCCAGTGCCACCGCCGCGCCCGATCCGCCGCTGGAGCCGCCGGTGACGCGCTCCAGGTTCCAGGGGTTGTGGGTGGCGCCGAACATGGAATACTCGCTGGTGGGGCCGTAGGCGAACTCGTGGGTCTGGAGCTTGCCGAGCATCACCGCCCCCGCTTCCTTGTAGCGGGCCACGACCGTGCTGTCCTCCGCCGGGACGAAGTCCTCCCGCACCCGCGAGCCGGCCGTGGTGCGCACCCCTTCAGTCCAGTAGAGGTCCTTGTGACCGATGGGGATTCCGTGCAGCGGCCCCCGGTATTTGCCCTGGACGATCTCCTGCTCGGCGGCCCGGGCATCGGCGAGGGCCTGCTCCGCGGTGAGGGTGACGAAGGCGTTGACCTTGGCGTTGTCCGCCTCGATGCGCGCCAGGTGTATCTGGGTCAACTCGACCGGCGAGACCTGCTTGGTGCGGATGAGCTTGCCCAGTTCGGCGATGGAGGCGGTCGAAAGCTCGGTCACGATTCGTCCTCCTCGGGGGAGAACAGGAGCGGCGGCTCCAGGTCCTTGATCGGCAGGTTGCGCAGGGTGGCGATCGTGTTCAGCAGCGGTTCCCAGGCCTCGGCATGGGCCTGGGCGCGATCGGCATCGACCGGCGCGCCGGCGA
>JAPUJL010000432.1 GCA_027296185.1 SAR324 cluster bacterium
GAAATTACTACGAGCACATCGTCCGCAACAATGACGACCTTCGGGCGATCCGGCAAACCATCGCCGACAATCCGGCCCGCTGGCCGGAGGATGAAGAGAATCCAGACCGCCTCGGCACGACGTAAAGTGGTTGCGGTACGCATTGCGGGGTTATCCGGCGGCAAAGATACGAGGTCTCCGCTCAGGCCGAGGCCGATGCTCCCGGGCGCTCCCAAGGCAGGGGCATGAGCCGCTCCCCCAGCACGTCCAAGAAGGCCCGCACCTTGGGGGAGAGGTGCCGGTTGCTGGGATAGACCGCGTGAACCGGCGTTTCCGGCGCCCACCAATCGGGCAACACCCGTTGCAGGTGCCCGGTGCGCAGCTCCCGTTCGCAGTGGTACAGGGGCAGCAGGGCGATGCCCGAGCCGGCGATGACCGCCTCGCGCAACACGTCGAAGTCGTTGGTCACCAAGCGCGCCGGGATTTCGATCCGGATCGTTTTACGGCCCGAGCGCAGCCGCCATTCCCGGGGCCCGGACCCGCTTCCGAAATACAGGCAGGCGTGGCCCGCGATTTCCTTGGGGCGCTGGGGCTCGCCTTGGGCCTCCAAGTAGGCGGGGCTGGCCACGACGATGCCCGGTCCACTCCCCAGGCTCCGCGCGATCAACGTGGAGTCGTCGAGCGCACCGGGGCGGATGGCGACGTCGAATCCCTCCTCGACCAGGTCGACCCGGCGGTCGGTGCAGATCAATTCCGCCGAGACGTCCGGATGACGCCGGAGGTACTCCGCGACGATCTCGCCCAGAAATCCGAAATTCAGCGGCGCCGTAACCCGCAACCGGCCGCGGGGCGCCGTCTGCATCCGGGTCACCGTCCGTTCGGCCTCTTCGGCTTCCTCGACGATCCGGGCGCAATACCCGTAGAAAGCCTCGCCGATTTCCGTCAGGCTCAACTTGCGTGTGGTGCGGTGAATCATTCGGCTGCCGAGCTGCTGTTCCAGCTCCGAAACCCTGCGGCTCACGGTGGATTTCGGCATCCCCAGTTCCCGTGCCGCCGCCGTGAAGCTGCCGGATTGAATGACTTTCGCGAATATCAGGATATCGTTCAGGTTCACCGGCCTTCTCTTAGATTGTTCCAATTTTAGAACAGTATTTCTCAGTTCTGCGGACTAGTCATAAATACAAGACAATACTACGATCATCGGCAGATGGAATGCCAGTAAATCCGGCGGCGCTCTCTTGCGGAGCGTCCGTCACGATCCAGATTCCGCAACCCGAGGAGGACCCTCATGAGCACTCGAACGATTCTGGTAACCGGGGCGACAGGCAATCAGGGCCGCGCCGTCGCCGATGCCCTGATCCCAATGGGTCATCGCGTGCGGGCCATGGTGCGCAACCCCGGCGATCCCAAGGCCGCCGAACTGAAGGCGATGGGCATCGAGCTGGTGCCGGGCAGCTTCGACGACCCCCAATCCCTCCAGCGGGCGGCGGAGGGTGTGGATGCGGTGTTCGCCGTGACGACCCCCGCCGCCGGTGTGGATCTAGAAGTCCGGCAGGGCAAGGCGCTCGCCGATGCCGCCCAGGCAGCCGGGGTCGGGCACCTGGTGTTCTCGTCCGTCGCCAACGGGGACCGGGGAACGGGGATTCCCCACTTCGACAGCAAGTACGAGATCGAAACGTACCTGCGGACGTTGGACATCCCTTGGACGATCACCGGCCCGGCCTTCTTCTTCAACAACGTCCTGTTTCCCTGGAACGTGGACGATCTGAAGCGGGGCCTCATCCGGCAGGCCCTGGCGCCGGACGTGAAGCTCCAGCAGATCGCCGCCGAGGACATCGGACGGTTCAACGCCCACGTGCTCGACGTGCGCGATCCCTTCATCGGACGCCGCATCGATATCGCCGGCGACGCGCTCAGCGGGAGCGAGCTGGCGGCCGCCCTGTCCGAGGCCACCGGCCGCTCCATCGCCTATGGCGAGCAAACCCTGGACGAGGTGCGGGAACAGTTCGAGGACATGGCGACGATGTACGAGTGGCTCGCCGGCACGGGGTTCTCGGTGGACATCGAGGCGCTCAGGCGGGACTACCCGGAGGTGGGCTGGACCACCTTCGCCCAGTGGGCCGGAGCCCAGGACTGGAACGCCATCCTAAAGGCCGCGGGGCAGGGCTAAGCGGCGCCGAGGGAGGCCGGGATAGGGCGGAAGGGGCTCTCGATGGCCGGGTAGCCCCCTACATCAACTGGGCGAAGAAGTCGTTGCCCTTGTCGTCGACGACGATGAAGGCGGGGAAGTTCTCGACGGTGATCTGCCAGATGGCCTCCATGCCCAGCTCGGGAAAGGCCAGTTGCTTGACTTCCTTGATGAAGTCGTGGGCCAGCACGGCCGCCGGCCCGCCGATGGAGCCCAGGTAGAAGCCGCCGTTGGCCTTGCAGGCGTCGGTCACCATCTTCGAGCGGTTACCCTTGGCCAGCATCACCCGCGAAGCGCCCAGCTTCTGGAAGAAATCCACGTAGGAATCCATCCGCCCCGCGGTGGTGGGGCCGAAGCTTCCCGAGGCGTAGCCCTTGGGTGTCTTGGCCGGCCCGGCGTAGTAGACCGGGTGGGCCTTGAAGAACTCCGGCAGCTCGCCACCCCGCTCCACCAGCTCCTTCAGGCGCGCATGGGCGATATCCCGCGCCACCACCAGCTTGCCGCTGAGGGACAGCCGGGTGCGGATGGGATATTGGGTCAGCTCGCCGAGGATCTCGTCCATCGGGCGGTCCAGGTTCACCTGCACCGGGTCCCCCTCGTCGATCTGGGAAGGTTCCGGCAGGAAGCGCGCCGGATCCTCGTCCAGT
>JAPUJL010000433.1 GCA_027296185.1 SAR324 cluster bacterium
CGTGGCGCAGATCCGCGAGGCGCAGGGGATCGTGCCGGTGGCGAGCGTCCAGAACCGCTGCAACCCCCAGGACCGGAGCGACCTGCGCGGTAATTCGGGGGGTGGGCTGGTGGAATTCTGCGCGGAGCAGGGGATCGCCTACATTCCCTACAGCCCGGTTGGGGGGCACCAAGGCCACCGCTCCCTGGGCAAGCACCGCCTGCTACGCCGGATCGCCGGGAACTACGGCGTCAGCCCGCAGCGAGTGATGCTGGCCTGGCTGCTCGCCAAGGGCCGCCACGTGCTCCCCATCCCCGGAGCCAGCCGTGCCGCCAGCATCCAGGACAGCGTCGCGGCCGTGGGCCTGGAACTCAGCGCCGAGGACGCCCGGCGCATCGACAACCTGTGAGCGGCCTGGCGGTGGATCGGTGCTGCCTGGATTGGCACAGCGGCGTCGAGGGTAAAGCGCTTCGATGAGAATCGTCTCCTGGAACGTCAACGGAATTCGCGCCGCCCTGAAAAAGGGAGTGCTGGAATACCTGCGCGCGGCGGACGCCGACGTAATCTGCCTCCAGGAAACCAAGGCCTGGCCGGAACAGGTCGAGGTGCCGCTGGAGGGTTACCGCCAGGTTTGGGACAAGGCGGAGAAGAAGGGCTACTCGGGCACCCTGGTGCTCTCCCGGCTGGAGCCGGTGTCCGTTGTCAACGGGCTGGGCATCGCCGAGCACGACCGGGAAGGGCGGGTGGTCACGCTGGAGTTCGCGGACCGCTTCGTCACGTCGGTCTACACGCCCAACGCCCAGCGGGGGCTGCACCGGCTCGCCTACCGGCAGCGGTGGGACCAGGCTTATCTGAAGTTCCTGAAGAAGCTGGAGCGGCGCAAGCCCGTGATCTTCTGCGGCGACCTGAACGTGTCCCACAAGGAAATCGACCTGGCCAACCCGAGGAGCAATGTGAAAAACCCGGGCTTCACGCCGGAGGAGCGGAAGGGCTTCGACCGCATCCTCGAAGCGGGATTCGTCGATACCTTCCGCGAGTTCAACGGCGATCCGGGCCACTACACCTGGTGGAGCCAGATGGGCAATGCCCGCGCCAAGAACGTGGGGTGGCGCCTCGACTACTTCGGCATCTCCCCCGCCCTGCGGGAGCGGCTGCGGTACAGCGTAATCCGCCCCGAGGTGATGGGCTCGGATCATTGCCCTATCGTGATGGAATTGGAATAATCGTATCGAGTGATTTCGCGGGGCGAACACCAATGAGGCCCAATGAACGTAGAGCAAGTCCAACAGATGACCGAGCCGGAGTTGCGGGGGTTGGTCAAGCAGGTCTACGACCGGATCGACGCCGCCTTTGAAGATGTGGATCCGGACGTGGCGGAGGTCGAGGTGTCCCTCGGCTCTCTGACCATTCAGCTCGCCGACGGAGCCAAGTGGGTGATCAGCGTACAGCCTCCCGTGCGCCAGTTGTGGCTGGCCGTGGCCTCCATCGGGCGCGCCTTCCACTTCAATTACGACCCCGCCGCCGGCGCCTGGAACGACGACCGGGGCGAGGGCATCGAGTTGATGGCCCATCTCCAGGGCCTGCTGAAGGAGCATGCCGGCGTCGAAGTGCGGTTCTAGCGGGAGCGGCGTGGCGGTTCGGCAATAGGTTGGCTGGTGCCAGGGAGCGAAGGCGGCTGGGGGCGGCAGCCCGGAGACACGCGGTCCGGCGGATGGGCAAGGGATGGGTGGGAAAGGGATGGGGATCGACCGACTAATGAGAGCCGAAATGAAACGAACGATCCGATGGTGTTGGCTGCTGGGGCTGGTGGCCATGCTGGGGGTGACAGCCATGCTGGGCCTGCCGGCCGCACTGAGCGCGCAGGACGACGCGGTGCGGGAGATCACCCCCATCGCGGATGGGCTCTACCGGTTCCGCAACAACTTCCACTACTCGATGTTCCTGGTGACCTCCGAGGGGATCGTCGCCACGGACCCGATCAACGCCGATGCCGCCCGCTGGCTCAAGGCCGAGCTCGACCGGCGCTTCGGCCAGCCGGTGCGCTACCTGATCTACAGCCATTCCCATGGCGATCACATCTCCGGCGGCGAGGTCTTCGCCGATACCGCCATCGTGGTGGCCCACGAGAACGCGAAGGCGGAGATCCTGGCCAACAACGTGCCCACCGCTCCGCCCGACCTGGTGTTCTCCGACCGCATGACCCTAACCCTGGGCGGCAAGACCGTTGAGTTGAGCTACCTGGGAAAGAGCCATTCGGACAACCTGATCGTCATGCGCTTCGTGGATTCGCGAGTGGTCTTCGGCGTGGACTTCGTCTCGGCGAAGCGGATGCCCTACCGCGACTTCCCGGGCGGATTTCTGGACGACTGGCCTCATGCCCTCGAGGCGTTGGAGGCGAGGGACTTCGACATCCTCGCGACCGGCCACGGACCGATGGGCGGACCCTCGGACGTGCGCGAGGCGCGGGGCTACCTGGAGGAACTGCGGGCCGCGGTCGCCGCACGCATCGAGCAGGGGATGAGCGACGCGCAGATCGTCGAGGCGGTCACCATGGACAAATACCGCAATTGGGGGCGCTATGAGGATTGGCGCGCGCTCAACGTGCAGGGCATGACCCGCCACCTGCGCCAGTCCCGCTGATTCGGCCCAAACCGATTCCGGCGAACCCCCGCGGCGGCAAGGAAGACATCCGCACCCGTCGGGAGTACATTGAGCGCTTGAAGCGGGTCGTGGGCGGGCATTCGCGGGAGGAAAGGTCCGCAGACCCAATCGTGGACCCGGTCAAGGTGAGGCGGACGGCCACGGGTACCC
>JAPUJL010000434.1 GCA_027296185.1 SAR324 cluster bacterium
AGCTACCGCTTCCCGTGGGCCAGGCTGCCGCGGGGCGCGGCAACGGGCCGTCCGGCCCGGAGAGCGCCTCCATTCTGACGAGGATCAGCTCCGACGGCTTCCGCATCCTGGTGGGGCGCTCCAAGGAGGCCAACGACGAGGTGACGTTCCGCATCGGCAATGGGCGCGACTGGTGGTTTCACGCCCAGGGCATCCCCGGCGCCCACGTGATCGTGCGCACCCCCAGCGGCGGCGCCCTGCCCCCGCGTACCCTGCGGGAGGCGGCCTGGCTCGCCGCCTACTACTCGCCCCGGCGGGCCGAGGGCAAGCTGGACATCGACTACACCCAGCGCAAGTACGTGCGGAAGATCAAGGGCGGGGAGCCCGGTCAGGTGACCTATTCCCAGAACCGCACCGTAGTGGCCGATCTGGCGGACTCCGGCGCGGCGCGGGTGCTCTCCGCGGTGGAAGCGGCCGAACGCCGATAAGAAGAAGAAGCGGGAGGGCGCCGCCGGAGAGCGCGGGGGCTCTCCGGCGGGCCGAAAGGCGCGTGGCTAGATGTTCCGCAACAGCGAATCGTAGTAGCTGCGGTCGAGGGTGCGGATCGCCTCGACCTCGGCGTTCGCCGACCGCATATCGCCCGTCATGCGGTAGGCCAGGTAGCGGCCGTGGTGCACGTCCACGCTGGGGCGGCCCTCGATCCGCTCGACCTGATCCAGCAGCGCCACGGCGGCCTGCCCGGCGCCGACGCCGCCCTGGGTGATGTGCTCCAGGGCGCGCCTGTAGCTGGCGTTGGCCAGCGCGTCCCCGATGCTGAGCCCACCCGCGCTATAATTGGAGTTCTGGTTGTAAACCGCCTCATACTCCTGCACCGTGCCCTCGGAGTTGCCGGTCTGGTCCATCAGCGTACCGAGCGCGAAGTGGAAGTTCTGGTTCTGCTGGCCGGTGTTGTAGGGATCGTTGCCGTAGTCGCTCTGCACCTGCTGCAGGATGTCCAGCGCGGCACCGGTGCGGCCCGAATTGGCATCGGCAATGGCCCGTTCGTACGCCAGGTTGGCCGCGGCATGCGACGTCTGAGAGCGCATCCCACCGCTCGAATCGAGCCACAGTTGCCGCATCACTTCGCTGCCCCGCGCGAAATCGGCGCTGGAGGAGCTGCGCATGAGGGTGTAGCCGAGCATGTAGCGCGCCAGATGGAATCTCGGTGCGGCGGCCACCAGCCCGTCCAGAATGGAGATGACTTCCTGGGTGCGGGCTTGGTCCTCCGTGGCGTGCGCCAACGCATAGTTGGTGAACTGGATCACTTCCTCGGAATCGGAGACCTGCCCGGCCTCCGCCACGCGAAGACCGTTGGCCAGGCTGCCGATGGCCCCTTGAGCGTTTCCCCGCTCCAGGTGCCGGGCGCCCTCGATGAAGTGCAGCTTCACCAGGCGGATGCGCAGATCGCGATTGTACGAGTCCCCGTCCAGCATGAGGCGCGTGCTGTTGATCGCCTCGTCCAAGTTCAACGTACCCTGAGCCGCCGCCGGCGTGGTGAACAGCAGCCCGGCCAGGGCGGCGCCGGCAACCGCCAGCGCGAGCAGAGAAAATTTTCTCATCGTCGTGTCCCGTGTTGGTGCGTCGTGGTGTGCTTGAAAACCGCGCACAATGGTCGTTTCCCAGCGGTGACGTTAACACCCGCGAATGGGGATTGCAATGTAGGTAAACCCGGCGGCCTCGGGGGGTTGCGTTCCGGCAAGGGGACTCAAACGATCGTCGTGACAGGCGGGCCGGGAGGCCCGCCCCACCACGGTTCAGATGCGCTCCCGCCCAGGCATCGAAACCGGGGCGGCCCCTCTGAATGGCGCCTGGTGGGCAAGGAGCCCCACCCCGCCCCACCCTCCACCGCTGCGGGCGACGCGGCGGGATCCAGGGAAGGAATCCTTCAGGGGCGGAGGATATCGTAATCGGCGCCCTCCCGTGCGCCCCGCTTCATGGGCGGGCGGGTGGCCGAGCCGGCATGGGCCAGGTCGACGAAGCGGTAGGGCAGGTGCGGGTCGCGGCCCAGCGGGATTCCCAGCCGCGCCGTGCGGACGATTCGCTCGGGGACGTACCCCACGTCCAGGAAGCGGAGCCGTATCTGAGGCAGCGCCTTGCCGTCCCAATCGGGAACCCGGATGCCCAAGGCACGGCAAAGCAACGTCTGACCCGAGCACAGCCGGGCATCGGTCCTGCGCTTTCCGGAAGGCAGGGGGTTCCGGCGGTGCATGGCGGCGAGCATGACGGCTGCGCCGTCTCCAACCAGGTGAGGCACGGCACCCTTCACCAGCACCGCATTGCCCTCGCCCCGGCAACTCACGTTGAGCGAATCCCCGCCCCGGGCGTAGTAGAGGTAGAGCGTTCCCGGGGGCATGAAGAGCGCCTTGCGCTTTTCCGTGTAGCCCAGGGAGGCGTGGCTCCCCTTCTCGTGAATGTAGTACGCCTCCGCTTCCACGATGCGGGCTCGTAGCCAGCGGCCGTCGACCCGGTGGGCCACCACCTTGCCCAACAAGTCCTGGGCCACGGCTTGCGCGTCGCGGGCGAAAAATTCCGCCGAAAGCTCGCTTGCGGTCATGAAACGCCATCGGTCGGGGTAATCCGGGCGCCGTCCTCCCGGCACGCTGGGGCGAATCGGATTGCTGCCCCGGGTGCGATCGTCAGCGGCGGTCGCCGAGGCCAAGGCGGACCCGGATACGCAGCGGCATACTGCGAATTCGCCGCCGCCGCAAGGCGTCGGGGGGGCGGCCGGGGACCCGGTTCGAGGATCGGGGTCATAGGGCGGGACGGTGCCGCCGGCGCGGAGCGAATAGTCTCGGCGCCGGGGAAGGAGTACCGAGGGCAAGCCTTAGGGGGAAGGGGGGATCGGCTTAACCCTCGGCACTCCCAAGCGGGGTGAGCGGCCCGACCGGTGCGGGACGCCACGGAAGCGCAACAACGAATACTAGGAATTGGAGTAAAATCCAAGCGGGCCGGTTCAAGACCCGCCTTGGATGCCCTGGGTACCGTCGGCCTCGATGCCCACCCCTTTGCCTCCCTGCGGGGCCGTTCCGCGGCATCCGTGGGAACCGAGTCAGGTGGGGACGCCCAGCCGGGGAAGAATCGACGCCATCGGCGCGAACCAGGTCACGAATACCGCGACACCGATCCGGTTCTCCAAGCCCATCTGCATCCTTTCTCAGGCGAATTCCACGGCGCCGCTCGATATTTGGCCGCTCAAATCGGGAACCGGCCTCGAGCCCGAATCCCAACGGATTCGAGTCATCTGTTGGAACGGAGCACATCGCGCAAAGTTTCATGGCTTTCGCTCGTAATGTGGATTTAGCCTAACGCACCCCGCCGGTCCCCGCTGTAGCCGGAGTTACCCGCTCAATCGCCGCCCGGCCGCTCGACACCGGTTTTTCCAGCGAGGCGCATGCCCATTGCCCGAAGACTAAAGCCGGCGCCCAACGGTGCCGCAGCCTGGAAACCGATCCCTGGAGACCACGGCCTGGAAATCATGGCCTGGAGACCATGGCCTGAGGTCAGGAATTCCTCCCAGCACCGCTCCCGAACCGCCCACCGTGAAGGAGCGCTCCGGCGAATCCGCCACCATCCGCCCGTTGGGTCAGTACCGGTAATAGTCAGGCTTATAGGGGCCGGTGGAACTCACGCCCAGATAATCGGCTTGCGCGGGAGTGAGCGTATCCAGCCTGGCCCCCAGCTTGGGCAGGTGTAGCCGCGCCACCTTCTCGTCCAAGCTCTTGGGCAGCACGTAGACCTTGTTCTCGTATTTGCCGGGATTCTGCCAGAGCTCGATCTGCGCAAGCACCTGATTGGTGAAGCTGGTGGACATCACGAAGCTCGGATGGCCCGTGGCGCAGCCCAGGTTCACCAGCCGTCCCTCGGCGAGCAGGGTGAGCCGCTTGCCGTTGGGCCAGATGAATTGATCCACCTGAGGCTTGATATTGACCCGGTTCAGCGTCTCGTCGTTGAACAGCTCGCCCACCTCGATCTCCGTGTCGAAGTGGCCGATATTGCTGACGATCGCCTGATCCTTCATGACGTCCATGTGCCGCCGGGTGATGACGCTCATGCAGCCCGTGGTTGTGACGAAGATATCGCCCTGGGGTGCGGCTTCGTCCATGGGCAGCACCTCGAATCCTTCCATCGCCGCCTGCAGGGCGCAGATGGGGTCGATCTCGGTGATCAGCACCCGCGCCCCCATGCCGCGCAGGGCCTGGGCGCAGCCCTTGCCCACTTCGCCGTAGCCCGCGACCACACAAATCTTCCCGGCGATCATCACGTCCGTGGCGCGCTTAATGCCGTCGATCAGGGATTCGCGAATGCCGTAAAGGTTGTCGAACTTGCTCTTGGTGACCGAGTCGTTGACGTTGAAGGCGGGCGCCTTCAGCGTGTCCTGCTCCATCATGTGATACAAGCGATGCACCCCGGTGGTGGTCTCCTCGGAGAGACCGCGGATGTTGGCCAGCAGCTCGGTGTGCTGCTCGTGCACCACCAGGGTCAGGTCGCCCCCGTCGTCGAGCAGCATGTTGGGCCCACCGTTCCCGGGCCCGTCGTTTCCGGGCCATTGGAGGGTCTGCTCGATGGCCCACCAATATTCCTCCTCCGTCTCGCCCTTCCAGGCGAAGACCGGAATGCCCTTGACCGCGATGGCGGCCGCGGCGTGATCCTGGGTCGAGAAGATGTTGCACGAGGACCACCGCACATCGGCTCCCAAGTTGATCAACGTCTCGATCAACACGGCGGTCTGGATGGTCATGTGGATACAGCCGCAGATCTTCGCCCCGTCGAGGGGGTTTTTGCCGCTGTATTCTTCCCGCA
>JAPUJL010000435.1 GCA_027296185.1 SAR324 cluster bacterium
GGATTTCCACGCCATCCGAGGTGACGTGGAGGGTGTGCTCCCACTGAGCGGAGAGGGAGCCGTCTGTGGTGACTGCGGTCCACCCGTCTTCGAGTATCCGGATGTGCCAATCGCCGGCGTTGATCATCGGCTCGATGGTGAACACCATCCCCACCTGCAGTGGGTGGCCCTGACCCGGGCGGCCATAGTGGGGAATCTGGGGATCTTCGTGGAACCGGATGCCGGTGCCATGACCCACGAAATCCCGCACCACCGAGTAGCCGTTGGATTCGGCGTGGCGCTGAATGACGTGGCCGATATCTCCCACGAACCGGCCCGGCTTGACCTGGGCGATACCCAGGTCGAGGCATTCCCGAGTCACCTGGACCAGCCGCCGAGACGCCTCGGCGACCGCACCGACCAGGTACATGCGGCTGGAATCGCCGAAGTAGCCGTCCAGTGTGGTGGTCACGTCGATGTTGACGATATCGCCCTCCTGCAGCGCCCGCTCCTCAGGGATGCCGTGGCACACCACCTCGTTGATCGAGGTGCACACGCTCTTGGGAAATCCGCGGTAGTTCAGCGGAGAGGGCACGCCACCCCGCTCCAGGGTGGCCTCGTGCACGAAGCGGTCGATTTGCTCCGTGGTGACGCCTGGCGCGACGCGCTCGCCGAGCAGATCCAGTATTTCCCGGGTCACCCGGCAGGCGGCGCGGATGCCCTCCACTTGTTCAGCGGTCTTGATGATGGCGCCCCCGCGCCGGCGCAGAGGGGCATGCAGCGGCGGAGTGGCCATCTGCGCCGGCGCGGGCTTTTGCACCTTGCCGTCCCGGCCCAGGTGGCACTTCTTGTACTTCTTCCCGCTTCCGCACCAGCAGGGATCGTTGCGCCCGGGGATTTTCGGGTCGGAGCCTTCTTTCATGGTCTCGGGCGGTGTGCTGGGCCGGGATCGGAATCCCGGCGAGGGCGGCGGATCGGTGGGCGCCGTTCGGGAGAGCGCCTTCGGCCGCTGGGTGATGTATAAAGTAATAAACTAGCAGAGCAAATTTCGGCCCACAAGGCGCCACGCACGATCCGGCGGAACCCGCGGGCCGGGAGGCGAAACGGGTATGACCGAACCACGACGCCGCCACATGATGGTGCGCCTCGCGTGGATTTTCTATCTGCCGATGATCGCCACGGCAGTGTTCGCCAAGGCGCCCGGGGCGCTACGCGTGGAGGATTGGGCGGCCCTGCTCCAGGGCGCGGGCACGGCGGTGGCCCTCGGAATCGGCGTCGTGCTGCTGTCCCGCTACCTGGCCCGCAACACCGAATGGGGCCGGGCGCTGCACGTGGAGTTCGCCGCGATCCTCGTGGGGCTCGGTTCGGCGGAGATTCTCGCGCTATCCCTGCTCTCCGCCTTCGGCGAGGAGATTTTGTTTCGGGGGGTGCTCCATGCCCGGCTGGGGCTGTGGCCCACGGCCCTCCTGTTCGGCGCGATCCATTTTCCGGTCAGGCGCCGTCTGGTGCCCTGGACCCTGTTCGCCGCGGCTCTGGGGGTGGTGCTGGGCGTGATGACCGATTATTTTCAATCGTTGTGGCCGGCTATTCTGCTCCATTTCATGATCAACTACTTCAACATCCACGATCTCGCCGAGCACCCGGCGGGCGGGCGGGATGCATCGTCCGAGGCCTCCTGACCGAGAGCCACGCTACCCGGAACCGGGCGCCCGTGGGCTGAACCGATCGCCCTTCACTCCCAATCCGCCGTTCACCCCCAATCAAACAGGCGCACCCCATGCCGACCCGCCGCTCCCGCACCTTCGAGCTTTCGCCGATCAAGGAGATCGAAATCGCCGCGGCCCGCGTGGCCGGGGCGGTTTCCCTGGCTCAGGGAATTCCCGACTTCGATACCCCGGCGGTGATCAAGGACTACGTCGTCGAGAAGATGGCGGCGGGCGAGGCGGCGCGCTACTCGCTGGCGCCCGGCCTGCAGGAATTGCGGGAGCAGGTCGCCGAATCCCTTGCCGAAGAGGGGATGCACTACGACCCGGACGGGGAGATCCTGATCACCGCCGGGGCGATCGAGGCCATCGCCGCCACCCTGTTCGCCCTCACCGAGCCGGGTCAGGAAGTGATCATCCCCTCGCCGAGCTACGCCTCCTATCAGCAGGTGATCCGACTCGCGGGCTGCGAGCCGCGCTTCGCGCCCTTGGACGAGGAACGCAACTTCGACCTGGACGTGGAGGCCATCGCCCGGCAGATCACGCCGCGCACCGCAGCCATTTTCTACTGCAACCCCAACAACCCCACCGGCACGATCTACTCCCGCGAGCAATCCCTGGAATTGATGGCCCTCGCCGAGCGGCACGGGCTGATCGTCATCACAGACGAGGTGTACAGGGACTTCTGCTATGCCGCCCAGCCGCCTTTCACCCCGGCCCAGGAAGCGGCCTTCCGCGGGCGGGTGGTGCGCATCTTCTCCTTCTCCAAGGCCTACGCCATGACCGGCTGGCGCGTGGGCTACCTCCACGCGGAGCGCAGCCTGGTCTCCCGCATTCTGAAAGCCCACGATTCCCTGGTGACCTGCGCTCCGGTCATCTCCCAGCATGCCGCCATGGCCGCCCTGGCCTTCGGCGGGGCGGCCATCGAGGAATTCCGGGCGGCTTACCGCCAGCGGCGGGACCTGATGCTGGCGGGGCTGGACGGCATGTCCCACATCTTCGACTACCAAAAGCCCGATGGGGCCTACTTCGTCTTCCCGCGGGTCAAGGATCCGGTGGCCCTCTCGGCCGATTCGCGGGCCCTGGCGCTCGATTTGCTCCACAACGCCGGCGTGGCCGTCGTCCCAGGAGTAGCATTCGGGCCCACGGGCGAATCGCACCTGCGCCTCTCTTTCGGGCGCAGCGGCGAGGACATCGAGCTGGCTCTGGGCCGCCTGCGGGACTATTTCGAGCGGCCCGCCGCCGCCCGATCGTGGAGCGGCCCGGCCCGCGAGGGGGCGGCGCCACCGCCCGCCCCGGCGTCGAAGCGCGCTCCCGCCCCGCCGATGCGTGTCCTGCTGCGCCGGGCGGCCGTCGCCTATCTTCAGTTGCTGGCGCGGCTGTACCTGTGGCGGCGCCGTCCGGGGATCGTGGCCATCGCGGGCAATCGGGGGAAGACCGTGATGAAGCGGGTGCTCACCCGTGCGCTGGAACCCCATTTTCGGGTGCGCAGCAACCCCCGCTCCTACAACACCGAAATCGGCCTGCCCCTGGCGGTGCTGGGCCTGGAGATCGATCCCCGGGCCTGGCACTCCATCGCCCGCACCTTGTTCAAGGCCACCCTCCGCGCCTTATTCGGGCGGGAGCGACTCGACTGACTGGTGCTGGAACTGGGTGCCCGGCGGCGCGGCGACCTCTCCCGGCTGTTGCGCGTCGTCCGGCCGGATTGGGTGGTGGTGACCCAACTCTCGGCGGGAGCTGAAGAGACCGACGAGGAGGCGGCGGAACTCTGCGAAGAGCTGGGCGCCCTGTGCCGGATGGTGGGCCCCGAGCGCACCGTCGTCAGCGCCGACGATCCGCTGCTGCATTCCTACCTCGGTGCGGACCCGCGCGGCGCAACCCATTCCGGGCCGGCGCGGATGTCCTTGGGCGCATTTTCGAAAAGTGATGGCGGCTACCGCTTTCGCGGGGCATTGGGCTATTATGATATTGGAACGGAAGTGGTGGGGGCTAGTGCGCACTATGCCATTCAGGCGGCGGTGATCGTTGCCGAGCAGCTCGGGCTGAGCCGTGAGCAGGTGCAGGAACGGGTCACCGCCGAGACCGGGGGGATTCCGCCCCTACCGGGATCCTCCGCGGCCGATCCGCCCCCCGCGCCGGAACGGTCGGCGG
>JAPUJL010000436.1 GCA_027296185.1 SAR324 cluster bacterium
TCGGCCAGATCGCCGGCGCGGAGCACGTCGCGCAAGAAGTGCTGGAGGTTGTCGGTAACCAGGACATTCCAGATAATATGACCGTGCAGGGATGGCGCCCGCCGTCCCTGCCTCTCCGGTGCGCCGCGCCCAACCGGCGTCCGTCACCGCCGTACCCCGGCGCGGGCCCACGATGGCTTCCGCAGCCCGGCGCCCCTTGCCTTCAGGCGCGGGCCTCCACCCCGGCCAGCTTTTCGAACACGCGGACGATAGCGCTGTGGTCCTCGTCTCCGTGGCCCATGTCGATCAGTTCCCGGTAGAGCGTGCCCACCAACTGAACCACCGGCAGGGAAAAGCCCAGGGCCTCCATGCTGTCGGCGATGTAATCGAGGTCCTTCACCTGCACCGTCGAGCGCGCGCCGGGGGTGAACTCCCCGGAGAGCACCTTGGAAGCCTTGAGGCGCAGAATCTCCGAATTGGCGGCGCCGCCGGAGAGGGCCTCTTCGAGCTGGGTCAGGTCGAGTCCCGCCTTGGCGCCGAAGACCAGTGCCTCGCCCATGCTGGCCAGGTGGGTGGCGACCATGATCTGGTTAGCCAGCTTGGCGTAACCCCCCGCGCCGACCCGATCCCCCATCAGGGTGATGCGGCGGCCCAGTACCCGGAAGATGGGCAGCACGCGCTCGAAGACCGGCCGCTTTCCGCCCACCATGATCGACAGCGTGCCCTCGATGGCGCCGACGTCCGCGCCGCTCACCGGCGCATCGAGCATCTCCGCGCCCTTTTCCGCCAGCGCGCGTGCCAGGCGGATGGAAACCGGCGGGCTGCTGGTGGTCATGTCCACGAACACTTGCCCGGCGCCGACGGTCTCCAGCAATCCCCCCGGGCCGGAGACCACCGCCTCCACCGCTGCCGCATCGGCCAGGCAGGCCAGGATTACCGGGGCGCGGCGGGCCACCTCCGCGGGGGAATCGGCCACCTGGGCACCCTCGGCGGCCAGCGCCTCGGCCTTGGCCCGGGTGCGGTTGTAGACGACGACCGGGTAGCCTGCCGCCAGCAGGTTGCGGGTCATGGGAGTGCCCATCAACCCCAGGCCGAGATACCCCACCGCTTCCGTCATGGGCCGCACCTCCTCATCTGCGTCAAATGGCTCACCGCCGCGAGAATTTCCGGCGGGCGCCTCCGCGCTCAGATTCGCTGGCCCACCCCTATCCCAAACCCGCAGGCCCGGCAAAGGGGCGGCGACGCCAACCCCCTTCTCCGCGGCCCGGCTTCCCCGGCCCATGCTTCCCTCCGATCGATGGCCGGGCCAGCGGTCGGCACCCAATGGCAAGCGGGGGGGCTTCGTGCTATACCCGACTGCAATACCCTATGGGAGCCGCTGGGAGGCTGAGCCGCGAACACAGCCAGGGGCCGGGTGTGCGATGGATTCCGATCCGTTCGACGTATTCTGCCTGTACTATCTGGGATTGACGCCCGAAGGCGAGGTGCGATTCCAGAACGCCAACCAGGTGGCGAGGCGCTTCAACTGGACGCCAGACGCGCTGCTGGAATTCCTGGCCACCCACCGCATGCACCCGGATCTGGTGCTCAACACGGATTTTCCCCTCTCCCGCTACCAGGTCGATCTCCAGATCGCCGCGGAAAAAGAGGACACCGAGACCCTCCACGCCCGCGCCCTGAGCATCTACGAGGCGTTCGGCCAGACCGCCGGCAAGAAGCGGCGCGACTGGGCCAAGGAGATCGAGGCGGAGCGCGAGGCCGACCGGGAGGCCGCCCTCGAACGGCGCCGGGAAAGCAAGCGTCTCCGGTAGCCACTCCCCCTAACGATCCATCCCGCTCCACGATGGGAACAGGCGATGCCGCACCGCCGGGCGCCGAACCCGTGCGCATCCGGAACGGTTCGACCCGGTCACGGCCCCCGGCGCCGGGAGGAGGTACCCTGAAAGTGTGAGGCGTTTCTCCCTCAACCGCGATGGCGGCGCAGGAAATCTAAATACCGCCGCAATCCGCTCCGCCTTGACCCCGGCGCTACGCCCTGAGTAGGTTGACGGGGTTCCACGACCTCGTTGCCCGATTTTCACCGCGGAGTGCCGTGACGGATTCCCGTGACGCCAAGCGCAAGCTGGCCGCCATCCTGATGGCGGACGTGGTGGGCTATTCCCGCCTCATGGGCGAGGACGAGCAGGCCACCCTCCGCGCGCTGAAATCCTGCCGCGAGCTGTTCGGACGGTTATGTGCGCAACACCACGGCCGGGTGGTCAACGCGCCCGGCGATTCGATCCTGGCGGAGTTCGGCAGCGTGGTGGATTCGGTCGCGGCCGCTGTCGAGATCCAACGTCAGCTTGCCGGGAAGAATCGGAAGCTGCCGTCCGGGCGGGCCATGCAGTTCCGCATCGGGATCAATGTGGGCGACGTGATGGTCGAGGAGGACGCATTGTATGGCGATGGGGTGAACATCGCGGCCCGGCTGGAATCTATCGCCGAAGCGGGCGGCATCTGCCTCTCCCGGGCGGCCTACGATCAGGTCAAGGGCAAGCTGCCCTTCGAATACGAGTACCTGGGCGAGCATCAGGTGAAGAACATCGCCGAGCCGGTGCGCGTGTATCGCGTGCTACCTCCCGGGGGCGAGCCGCCGACAGCCCAACCGCCGACAGCCCAGGCGCCCACGAACCGGTCAACCGAGGCCAAAGCTTCGGGCGTGCCGCCGGAAAAGCCTTCCATCGCCGTCCTGCCGTTCGTCAATATGAGCCGTGATCCGGATCAAGAATACTTCGCCGACGGGA
>JAPUJL010000437.1 GCA_027296185.1 SAR324 cluster bacterium
AATGTCCTCGATGCCGATGGGGTCGGACCGCAGCCGGCGGATCGCCCGCTGGGTGAACATCGCCTCGCCGATGGGCATGGTCAATCTGTCCTGGGAATTCATCGTACCTCGCTAGTGAGCCGGTATCCCCATGGCCGGGAAACCGTTTCGGTTGAGACTTTGGGAGTGGGACTGGGTGCGGCCGAGCCGAAGCAATGCCAACTTAAGGATCACTTTCCCGCCGGTCCATTCACTTGGCTTGGCAGAGCCGCGCCGGCCAGCACTCCCGCCTGGGCCAGCCGGGCGATCTCCGTGGTGGAGTAGCCAAGCTCCTCGAGGATCGGGGCGTTGTGGGCGCCCAGGAACGGGGCCAGGGCCCGCACCTCCGCGGGGGTGCGGTCGAAGCGCGGCGCGGGGCGGGGCTGGCGCACCTTTCCCAGGACGGGGTCCTCGTGGATTTCAAGCAGGCCGTTGGCCTTCACCTGCGCATCGTCGAGCAACTGCCAGCGGGTGAGGATGGGGGCGCTGGGCACTCCCTCGCGGTCCAGCCGCTCCAGGATTTCGGCGGATTTCCATTTGGCCAGCTCGGCGGCGGTGATCTCCCGGCGGTCGGCCCGGTTCGCGGCGCGGGCGCCGGCGGTGTTGAACCGCTCGTCGTCGAGCAGGTCCTCCCGCTCGATGGCGCGGCACATGCCCAGCCATTCCGCATCGGAGACCGCCCCGGCGGTGATGAATCCGTCCAGGGTCGGATAGACGAGATCCGTGACCATCTGCCCCTGGGTGGGGTCCACCTCGTGGCCCACGAAGGACAGGCCCGACATGCCCTCCGGCCACAGGAAGGCGACCATCGTATCGAGCATCGAGAGCCGCACGTGCTGCCCCTCGCCGGTGCGCTCCCGGGCGAAGAGCGCCGCCGTGATCGCCTGGGCCGCGGTGACGGCGGTGGTCTTGTCGGAGATGATCGTGCGCACCATGCGCGGGTGGCCCGTGGCGCGATCGGTCTGGATGTCGGCCAGGCCGCACAGGGCCTGGATCACCGGATCGTACACCCGCTGGTGAGCGTAGGGCCCCGTTTCCCCGAAGCCGCTGATGGAAACGAACACGATCGAGGGCCGGATCCCGCGCGCCACCTCCTCGCCCAGTCCCATCCGCTCGATCACGCCCGGGCGGAAGTTCTGCACCAGCACGTCGGCGGTGGCGAGCAGCTTCTTGACGATGGCCAGCCCCTCCGGCGTCTTGAGGTCCACCGCCAGCGAGCGCTTGCTGCGGTTGCAGCACAGGAAGGGCGCGGACATGCCGTTGTGCACATGGCCGAAGTTGCGCATGATGTCGCCGGGCGGCGGCTCGACCTTGATCACGTCGGCCCCTTGGTCGGCGAGAATCATGGTCGCGAGCGGCCCGGACACCATGGCGGTCAAATCGAGCACCCGCACCCCGTTCAACGGTCCTGGCATGTCGTCCCTCTGTATTCGTGTGGATTCGAGCGCCCCGCGCGCCCCGATTCAGCTCGCGTCCTCGAGGCGGCGGCCGGGAAAGTTGCGCGCGAACGCCCGCCGGAACGCCGGCCGCTGGGCGATTCGCGCCCGATAGGCAGGCAACGGCTCGGCAAGCGGGATGCCGCACACCTGGGCGTGGGCCAGGCAGGTCATCAGCAGAATATCCGCGATGCTCATGCCCTCGGGCATGAGGGTTTCGAAATCCGCGGGGAGCTTCTTCAACAGCGCGCCGGATAGGTCCACGAAGTATTCCTTGGCCGATTCCACCGCCCGCGGCGCCTTGCCGTATATAGCGCTCAGGTCCCCGTGCCGCCGGATCACGTAAAGCGAGATGGCGTCCAACTCCATCATCACGAAAAAGCACAGCTCGTTCAGCCGCGCCCGGGCGACGGTATCGCTGGGCACGAAGAAATCGGCGGGCGGTGGGAAGGTCTCGCTGAGATAGGCGACGATCGCCGGGCTCTCGGTCAGCACCAGCGGTCCGTGCTGCAACACGGGAATCTTGTGCTTCGGGTTGAGCTTCAGGAACTGCTCGCTACGCGTCTCGCCGGTGCGGGACTGGATCGCATGGAACGCGTAGTCGAGGCCCAGTTCCATGAGCATCCAGTGAACCCGCAGGGTGCGGGACGTGCCGATGCCCCACATGGTGAGATCGTCGCTGGCCATTCCGCTCTCCGCTGTCCAGTTGCAAATCCCCGCCGCCCGAAAGCGGTATCCTCGCACAGGGCCGTCCCCGCCCGCAATTGGGCGGATCCTCGATGCACATGAAGTTAGGCGTCAGGGTTGGAGCCGCGGCGGCCAGAGAGAACCCCAGGCACCGGTCAAAACAAGCGCTCGCCGGCGAGGTGGGCGCCCGCCGCGACGGAGCGGAGCTTGGCCCAGACGATGTCCTCGGCCACGCGGCCCATGCCGGTTCCTGTGTTCGCCCCTGTTTGCCGCTTTAGGTTTGTTCGCGTAATAAAATACGAAGAATTTTGCGCACCAAATCATGGCTGTTTTGGGATGCCCGCCATGGGATCAACTGAAGCCAACCAAAAGCGGAG
>JAPUJL010000438.1 GCA_027296185.1 SAR324 cluster bacterium
AGCACTGAGCGTCTATTGTAAAACACCGGACTCTTTACATTCCTGCCTTGGGGTTCGTCGACCTTTCCCACGGATTCCTCCTTAAAGACTCCCGTTCTTGGCTTCCTGGAGCAAGTATTCCGCCGCCCGCCACGCCACGGCCTGAATCGTCAGCGTCGGGTTCTTGTCCGGACCGGTGACGAAGCAGGCGCCGTCCATCACGAACAGATTCTTTACGTCGTGCGCCTGGCAGAACCCGTTCAGCGGCGAGGTGCGCGGACTGCTGCCCATCCGCACCGTCCCCAACTCGTGAATAATCTCCCCCGGGCGGTTGATCCGATGGGGACGCCCGGGCGCGGAAGAGCGCTTCTGCGGCACGCCGCCCGCGGTGACGATGATTTCTTCAAACGTCTCCTGCATATCTTTCGCCATCTTGATTTCGTTGTCGCTCCACTTGAAATGAAACTTCATGACCGGAATGCCCCACTTGTCCACCACGTGAGGGTCGATTTCGCAGTACGAGTCCGGGTTGGGAATCATCTCCCCTCGGCCGGCGAAGCCGATGAAGGTTCCGTAGTATTTCCGGATGTTCTTCTTCAACCCAGCGCCGTACCCCTCCACCCGGTTGCAGACGCCGTGGAAGGACCCCGGGCCCGGCATGCCGCGCCCGCCGCCGAACTCGATGTGATAGCCGCGGAGGAAATCGTTCTTCTGTTTCCATTTCCACCAGGGAACCATCAGGTGCAGCCCGCTGACCCCGTCGTGGTTGTGGGGCGGAATCTTTTCCAGAAACGGGAAGTGTCCGCTCAGGCCGGAGCCGACCGAGTCGGTCAAGTACCGGCCCACGGCGCCGCTGGTGTTCGCCAGGCCGGCAGGGAACTTCTCGGAGCGCGAGTTCAAAAGCAGCCGCGCCGACTCGCACGCGCTGGCCGCCAGAATGACGGCTTTCGCCCGCACTTGCACCTCACGCCGCGTTTTTTTGTCGATGTAGCTGACCGCGCGCACCTTCCCGTCGCCGTCGAGCAAGACCTCCCGCGCCATGGCGTTCGGAATTACGGTCAACCGCTTGGTCGCCATGGCCGGGAAGATCTGAACCTGGGAAGAACTAAAGTTGGACGCCGTGATGCAACCGCGCCCGCACTGCCCGCAATAGTGGCAGGCCGGGCGGCCGTTCAAGGGTTGCGTGATGACGGCGCGGCGGCCCGCGACGCAAGGGATTCCCAGCCGGTCGCAGGCCCGCTTGACGACGATGTCCGTACAACGGGGCTGGGGCGGCGGCTGGAAGATGCCGTCCGGCGTGCTGGCAATACCGTCCCGACTGCCGTAGACGCCGATAAACTTTTCCATCTTGTCGTAGTAGGGAGCCAAGTCCTGGTAGGAGATGGGCCAATCGTCGCCCATGCCGTCGGTGGAGCGGATCTTAAAATCCCACTCCGACATGCGGAGAGAGATGCGCCCATAGTGGTTCGTGCGGCCTCCCAGGATGCGCGAGCGAAACCACATCCAGTCGCTTCCTTCCGCGCGCGTATAGGGCTCTCCTTCGATCTCCCAAAACCCGTTGGGCGCAAGGAACTCGGATTCCACCGGGATCCCGGTGAACTTGCCGCCGGGCCCGCCGCCGCGATGCTCCAGCTCATAGGGCCATACATGCTCCTTGAAGTCTGCGGCGGGATTCAGCATCCGGCCGGCCTCGAGCATGACGCAATTGAGGCCGCCATCGGTCAGCACCTTCGCCGCCGTACCTCCGGCCGCGCCGGAGCCGACAATACACACATCATAGACCTGGGGGGATCGAACGACTTGGAGCACGTGGGGTTCCTCTCTTTCTGAATCGTGCCTTTCTGAATCGTGGATGGATAGAACTCGATTTCGTGAGCCCCTAGTTTACCCGGACCTCAGGCAGAAAGCGAGCGTCCTTTCGGTTCCCGCACCACCCGGAAACCATAATCCGCATACAGGAATTCGGGCGGGATACTGGACCGCGCCGCGCAGCGGCTGACTTTGATATGATGCCGCCATGCTCCTCCCCGTGAGGCCCGCCGTTCACCCCGGGCCGGACCCTGGGGATTTCGATACGGGGAGACTGCATAGTAATTCCTGTCGAACCAATCCGAGCACCACTCGTGGACGTTTTCGCCGAGGTTATGGATGCCCAAGGGATTCGGGCTGTAAAGGCCTACCGGCTCAGGCCCCATCTTCCAGCGGGAAGCATAATCGGGAAGCGATGCGGGGGCGTCTTCCCCCCAAGGATAACGGCCGCCCTCCCGTCCCCCGCGGGCCGCCCGCTCCCACTCGGCTTCGGTCGGAAGGCGATACCGGAACCGAGCGGCCTGGCTGAGCCACTCGCAATAGGCGACGGCGTCAAACCAACTGACGGAAACCACCGGCTGATCCGGATTGCAAAAAGCCGGGTCTGCGACCAGAGGCGGCGGCGGGTGGCCGGTTTGCCGAACAAACTGCATGTAATCCCGGTTCCGCACCTGATAGATCGCCATTTCGAACCCGTCCACCCAGACCTGGTGCAGCGGATGCTCCTCGTCGCGATCCTCCCGGCTGCCCATCAGGAATTCCCCGGCCCGAATCACCGCCATGGACGGCTCGGGAGGGCGCTCGCACACCTTCTCCTTCTGGGGCGCTGCCGTTTCTTCCGACCTCATTTTCTCCTTCATCGGATCAAGAAATTTACCCGGGAAGCCCTCTCAAGATACCACGGCGACGAGGCGGATTGCATCGCTCCCGGCCGGAGATCATGATCGATTTTATGCTAGATGGGGAGGGAAATGGCCGGCAGGGAAAGGCAGATCCTTCAGCGGCAGTTTTCCCGGGCCATGGCGCACACGGACGGTACCCGGCTGGGTGATGGCCGAAAGTGGTGGCGGACCAAGCCCGGCTGTCGCAGAAGGCACCCAACGGGCCTTCCATCGCGGCGATGCAGAGCCCCTGCCGTACAAAGCAAGTTATTTAGATTTGGTAACTTGCGGCCATGCCTTGCATCATTTCCCCTTAGCCGAGCGGGGGGGGAGAGATTGCCTGGATTATAAAACCGTCCGGACGGATTGTAATATTCGACTCCCTAGCACCCGAGGACATTGAGGCCGCCATACTCCACGACCGCATCGAACTCCTCCGCGCCCCCCGCACCGGAAGTCTCGCACGGTATCAGATCTTCCGGCCCTGTTTGAGCGTTCCCGGCAGGTGCGCCGCCTGATGCTTGCCGGCCTCGACGCGGACCCGGCGGGATTCTCCCCCCGCCGGGAGGGAGACGATATAATCATTCATCCTACTATGGCAATTC
>JAPUJL010000439.1 GCA_027296185.1 SAR324 cluster bacterium
CCGATTCTCCTTTACGACGGGTTGCCCCCGGCCCCGAAGGACATCGTCAACAAAATTCTCGAAGTGAGAACCGCGTCATGACCGAACCCGCCCGCCCCAACGGCGCACCCCCGCCGGTGCAACCGCCCAAACCCCAGATCAACCGGCTGAACCTGACCAAGGCCGACTATGCCGGCTCGGTATCCACCCTGTGCCGCGGCTGCGGTCACGACGCGATCACCGCCTCCATCATCACCGCCTGTTACGAGTTGAGCATCGACCCCAAGTCGGTCATCAAGGTCAGTGGCATCGGCTGCTCCTCCAAGACGCCCAATTACTTCATGAACCAGAGCTTCGGCTTCAACGGCACCCACGGGCGCATGGCGGCCCTGGCCACGGGGGCGGCCCTGGCCAACCATACACTGACGCCCATCGGCGTCTCGGGCGACGGCGATACCGCGGCGATCGGGCTGGGCAACTTCGCCCACATGATCCGGCGAAACCTCAACATCACCTACCTGGTCGAGAACAACGGGGTCTACGGCCTGACCAAAGGGCAGTTCTCCGCCACCGCGGACAAGGGCACCAAAACCCGCAAGGGCGCGGAAAATACGCTGCCCGCCATCGACATTCCCGCGCTGGCTATTCTCATGGGCGGCACCTTCGTGGCGCGGAGCTTCTCGGGCGACCGCAAGCAGCTGGCGGCGCTGATCAAGGCGGCGCTGCACCACCGCGGCGTGGCGATCCTGGACGTGCTGAGCCCCTGCGTGATGTTCGCCGACCACGAGGGCTCGACCAAGAGCCTGCGCTACATCCGCGACCACCGGGACCCCCTGCACGAAATCGACTTCATCCCCGAATTCGAGCAGATCGAGGCGGACTACGACGAGGGGGAGGAGATTCGCGTTCCCATGCACGACGGCGGGATCGTCACCCTGCACAAGCTGAAGGATCACGACCCTGGCAACCGCATGGAGGCGATGAACCTGCTGAACCAAGCCATCCAAGACCATAAGTTCCTCACCGGGCTGATCTACGTCGACGAGAGCCAGCCGGACCTGGCGGAACTGGAAAACCTGATCGAAACCCCCCTTTCCGGGCTGACCGAGAAGGAGTTGCGCCCTTCCCAGGCCGCCCTGGACGACATCAACGCCGCTCTCCGGCGCTGAGCGCTGTCCGGCCTCGACTCCGGGGCGCCACCGCACAGATCGAACGGGTCGTGTCGGCCGGTCCCCTGGGCCGGTGGGACGCACGGCCGGACGGGTTCTCTGTCCGGGGCTCTCGACGCACTTTCCCCAGCCACGGCCCCCGATGAAACGGGTGCAGGATCACTATTTCCGCAAGGCCAAGCGGGAGGGGTTCGCCGCCCGGGCCGCCTACAAGCTCGAGGAAATCGACCGCAAGCGGCGCCTGCTGCGCCCCGGCATGCGGGTGCTGGACCTGGGCTGCGCGCCGGGGTCATGGCTGCAGTACGCGGCGGGGCGGGTGGGGACGCGCGGGGCGGTGGTGGGCATCGACCTCCAGCCCGTGACGATTCCCCTGCCCGATCACGCGCGGGCGGTCGCGGGCGATATTTTCACTGCCGCTCCGGAAACCCTGGCGCCAGACGGGCAACCCTTCGACGCGATCCTCAGCGACATGGCCCCCAACACCACCGGAATTCCCAGCGCCGACGCCGCCCGCTCCGCCGAGCTGGCCCGGCGGGCGCTGGACCTGGCGGAGGCGCTGCTGCGGCCCGGCGGGGCGCTGTTGGTCAAGGTCTTCCAGGGCGCGGAATTTCCCCCGCTCCGCGCCGCCTTCCGCGAGCGGTTCGACAAGGTCACGGTGGAAAAGCCCAAGTCCTCGCGTTCGGAGAGCGTCGAGGTATACTTGCTGGGAACCGGCAAGCGGGGCGGGGACAGCGGCGGAAATCCATGAAAACGCTTTACCTGGACATCGTGGGCGGAATCGCGGGGGACATGACCGTCGCCGCGCTGATCGACCTGGGCGTGCCGCTGGAGTTCCTTCGGGAAGGATTGGCGGCGCTGGGGGTGGAGGGCATCGCCATCGATACGGTCCGGGAGGCGCGTCATTCCATCGCGGGCACGCGCTTCCGGGTCACGGAGTCCCTGGACGCAATTCCGCAGCCAGCCCACGCGGGCAGCCATTCCCATCCCCACCGCCACGGCGGCGAAGCGGCTCCCGCAGGCAGCCATTCCCATCCCCACCGCCCCTACCGGGAGGTGCGCGCCATCGTCGAGGGCGCCACCCTCGCGGAGGGGGCCAAGGCCAAGGCCCTGCGCGTGTTCGAAAAGCTCGCCGAAGCGGAGGGCGCCGTCCATGGCGTGCCGCCGGAGGAGGTGGAATTTCACGAGGTGGGGGCGTGGGATTCCATCGCGGACGTGGTCTGTGCCTCCCTGGCCCTGGACTATTTGCAGCCGGCGGTCGTGTATTGCTCCCGCGTGCCCCTCGGCGCGGGAACGGTGCGGACGGCCCACGGGATCATGCCCGTCCCCGGCCCGGCGACTCTGAGCCTGCTGCGGGGGTTTCCCGTGGAGACCGGCGGACCCGCCTTCGAGCGCACCACCCCCACCGGTGCCGCGATTCTGGCGGCTCTGACCCGGCCGGCGCCGGAGCCCTTCCGCTTCACTCCCGAGCGGGTGGGCGTGGGCCTGGGCACCGCCGACCGGCCCGAGGTGGCCAACCTGCTGCGGGCGGTGCTCGGCGAGGCGGAGGCGGACGTCGATTCGGGAGAAGGCCGCGCGGAAATCATCGAGTGCGCCGAGGCGAATTTGGACGATGCCAACCCGGAATGGATCGGCTACCTGATGGAGCGGCTCCTCGCCGCGGGGGCGCTGGATGTGGCGCTGATCCCCATCCACATGAAAAAGAACCGCCCCGGGACGCTGCTCCAGGCGCTCTATCCGCCCGACATGCGCGGCACTGTCGAGGCGCTGCTCTTCGCCGAATCCACCACCCTGGGCATCCGGTACCACCGCCTTGAACGCACCGCCCTGGTGCGGGAGACGGTCACGGTCGAGACCCGCTGGGGGGCGGTGACCGGCAAGGCCGCCCGGCACGCGGGCCGGCTGCGCTTCGCCCCGGAGTTCGAGGACTGCCGCCGCATCGCCGAGCGTGAGAGCGTGCCGCTCCAGGAGGTCTATCGGGAGGCGGAAGCGGCCTTTTCGCGGGAGCAACGGTCGACCTAAAGGGGTTTTCGTTGTGCGCGAGCCCAACCAGCCAGTAATCTGGAGATCGGTAGGGCCGCCCTATGAAAGTGCGGGAATTGGCAAAATTGCTGACCGAGGGCGGTTGGGAGTATGTTGGATCGACAGGGAGCCACCACCACTACAAGCACCCGAAGCTTCCCGGAAAGTTGACGATACCGGGTAATCCCAATCGGGACATCAAGGTGGGAACTTTAAATCGTTTGTTGAAGCGTGCCGTAATCAAATAGGCATCGGAATTGCGAGGAAGAACGGTGATCAAGCGATACGGAGTGGTCATCGAGGGCGACGAGTCGGGGTCGGGGTTTTCCGCCTACGCGCCGGACTTGCCGGGTTGCATCGGTGCCGGGGCGACCGTCGAGGAGACGGCGAGGGACATGCGAAGCGCCATCACGGCACACATCCAGTGGTTGCTTCGAGACGGCGATCCGGTGCCCGATCCCAAGGACGTGGTGCCTGTGGACATTCCCCATGCCTCGGTGACCTTCATCGAAGTCGACGTCCCGGCCCCCGCGAACACGCTAAAGGCGTAGGCGAATCGCTCACCTCATGTTTGAAGGCACCACCATTCTATCGGTCCGTTCCGGAAAAACCGT
>JAPUJL010000044.1 GCA_027296185.1 SAR324 cluster bacterium
CATCGCATCAAGTACGTCGCCTCGTCCCTGGTCACGGCCATGCTGCGGGGTGGGGTGTGCCTGCTGGACGAGGGCAACCGCATGGGGGAGAAGTGCTGGGCCTCGCTCGCTCCCCTGCTCGACGGGCGGCGCTACGTGGAATCCATCGTCGCGGGGATCAAGATTTCGGCCCACCCGGACTTCCGCTTCTGCGTCACCATGAACGACGACGCATCGACCTTCGAGATTCCCGAGTACGTGGACTCGCGGCTTCAGCCGAAGATCGTCGTGGATTTCCCCGAGGCAGACGAGGAGCTGCGCATCCTGAAGGACAACCTCCCCTTCGCCGACGACGAGCTGCTGGGCTACGTGGTGCACTTCCTCCAGCGCGCCCATCACGGCGACGAGCGCTACACCGTGCGCGACGGGATCAACGTGGCCCGCTACGCTCTCAAGCTAATCTTCGCCGAGCAGGAGAACCCCCTCCGCGCCTACCGCATCTCCCTCAAGATGATCCTCGGCGAAGAGGCCCTGGGGTTCGTGGAGTAGGCCATAGCAATGGGCCGCGGGGGCCACGCTCCCCGGCAACGGCGTTCCCTTGCGGCGGATTGACCGTGCTTTCCGAACTCACCCACCAATCGATCACTTTCCTGCCCATCTTTCACTACCGGGTGGAATTCGCGGCGGTGGTGCGGGCGGCGCTGCTGGAGGCGGCGGCGCGGGGCGAGCCGCCGGAGGTGGTGGCGGTGGAGCTGCCCGGCACCTGGCGGGAGACCGTGCTGCTGGGGGTCAACCGCCTGCCCTACCTGTCGCTGGTGCTGGACGAATCGGGCGACAGCCATCTCTATCTGCCCATCGAGCCGGCGGACGGGGGCATCGAGGCGTTGCGCACGGCCAAGGAGCTGGGGGTGCCGGTGGAGCTGATCGACCTGGACGTGGGCGAGTATCCCTTCCACCACGATCCTCTCCCCGACAGCTTCCCCGTGCACCGCCTGGGCTACGACGGGGTCATGCCGGCGATCCTGGCGGAGAGCCGCTTCCCGCGTGGCGAGCTGGACGAGCAGCGCGAGACCATGATGGCCCACGCGCTCCAGCAGTTGGCCCAGGGCGGGCGGCGCGTGACCTGCGTGCTCGGCGTGGCGCACCTGGGCGGCGTGATGGACAAGCTCGCCTCGCCTCAGCCCCGGCCCTTCGCCCGCGCCCGCAAGCGGGAGCTGCGGCTGTACAACTGGTCGGAGAAGTCCTCGCGGGAGTTCATGACCGAGGCGCCCTTCGTGGCCGCAGCCTACGAGCGCGGCCGCAGGGCGGAGCTTCCGGCGGGCGGGACCGGTGCCGTCGCGCACAGGGCCGGAGAGCCGGGGGCCGCGGGGCTGAGCATCGACCGGGAGACGGAAAGCGAGGCGGTGCTCCGGGAGGCGGTGGCGGGCTACGCCAAGGAGATCGGCGGCGAGGATCGCCACGCCGTGACGCCACACCAGTTCCGGCTGCTGGGCAACTACGCCCGCAAGTACGCCCGGGTGGAGGACCGGATCGTCCCCGACCTGTACCAGCTGGTCGTGGCGGCCCGGGGAATCGTGGACGATACCTATGCCCGCCACGTCTGGGAGCTGGGCAGCCACTACCCCTGGCAGGACGGATCGGGGCTGCTGCCCACGATCGACGTGGACGATACCTTCGCCTATATCGGCAGCCGCAAGCTGACCTTGCGCCGCACGCTGCGGCATCACCGCCCGCGGCTGCGGGGCATCTCCGACAAGCGGCGGGCCAAGGAGCGCTACCCGGGCCAATGGAAAACCAAGTGGTCGGGGCGCGTGATCTGCTCCCACGTGCCGGAGGACCTGGTGGTGGAATCCTTCGGCCGCTACCTCCAGCAGCGGGCCAAGGGCATGCTCTCCGCCGAGCGCACCCGCACCGAGCCCTTCTCGGTCTCCATGAAGGACGGCCTGGACCTGCGGGAGACCGTGCGCAACTGGCACGAAGGGCAGCTTTACGTCACCGAGCTGCAGCGGGTGGTGGGCGACGTGGGATCGGTGGTGGTGGTGTTCGACGAGGACCGCCCGCCGACGGGCGACTTCGATATCGGCTTCGCGGCGGACGGGGGCAGGTTTCCTTGGCTGGTCACCTGGCTCGGCGAGCACGAACAGGAATCGGACATGGCGCTCTACGCCACCCCCGCCGGAGACGACGTGGTGGGGCCGGGCATCTCCCGCTGCGAGTATGGCGGTTTCGTGATGAGCTATCCCCCCCGGCGCATGTTCGACGTGTGGGCCGATCCGTTCTTCGACGCGGCCCGAACCAAAGCCGAGCGCCTGCTGCTGGCCGGGCTGGACTACTGCGAGCAGCGCTACGTGGTCTATATTGCCGAGAAGCCCCCGCGAGCCTGGTTCCGCAGCCTCGCCACCCGGATGGACAAGCAGTTGGTCTACATCCCCATCGGCCAGGTGCCCCGCGCCACGATCAGCAGGATCCGCACCTTCCACGTGCTGGAAGGCCACAACGTCCGCGAGTACGCGGGGGAATACATCGATTGACGGCGCGCCGAGCATTCGGGGCCCGGTGCTGCTGCCCCTCCAACGCTGTATCGCCTGGATTCGCACGACAGCGGGGTAGGGGCCCGGCATGCCTGCCCTGAGCGAAGTCGAAGGGCCGCGCCCCTACAAATGGCACCTGGAGTCCGAGAATGGTCCCCCTCGCCACAGCGGTGGTGCGGGGGTTGAGGATTCTTGTTCATCCTCCCGCCGCGGAGGGAAAGGCCGGCTTACGCTTTTCGCGGACCGCCTTGACCCCTTCGTCCACGTCGTCGGAAAAGAAACCCAGCATCTCCAGGGCCAGGGAGTTGTCGAAGATCGGGCCCGCCGCGCGGATCCAGTTGTTGAGCGCGCGCTTGGTCCAGCGCAGCGAGAGTTGCGGACC
>JAPUJL010000440.1 GCA_027296185.1 SAR324 cluster bacterium
TCTTCTGCGCGTCAAGCCTCAGCGCGGGGACCCCCGGACGCCGGACCCCTGCGGTACCCGCCCGTTCCGCCGCACCCCATACGAATAAATCAGCATCGGCACCAGCATCGTCCCGAACACATAGACGATGGGCACCGTGGCGGTGATGTACTTGCTTGACCGGTCTGCCCGGCACCGAGTAGATTTAGCGGGTTCCGAAATTTAGTTCCTTCATCGCTTCAGCTTGGGGATAGGCGACGAATAGCGTGGACGTGGCGGGCAGGCTTTCCGCCATCGTGAAGGCCGCTGGAGGGGGCTGCCCGGGCCTCATGGACGAAGACGTGCAGTCCACCCCGCGCACCTCTGACTGCCACCATCGAACTGCTCCCGCGCGACGCCGAGATGCCTTAAGGTGACTTCCATGGAATCCTCCGACGTTCAACGAAGACTCGCCGCGATTCTCTGTGCGGACGTGGTGGGCTACAGCCGCCTCATGGGAGACGATGAACCCGCGACGGTGCAGACGCTGACCGAATTTCGCGAGGTCTTCATTTCCTATATTCAACGCCACCATGGCCGTGTGGTGGATGCCAAGGGCGATGCCCTCATGGCCGAGTTCGTCAGCGTGGTCGACGCGGTAGCCGGCGCGGTTGAGGTTCAGCGGGAGCTAGCGGAAAAGAACGCCGAACTTCCAGGTCACCGCCGGATGGATTTCCGCATCGGCATCAACCTGGGGGATGTCGTGGTGAAGGATGACGCCATTTACGGCGATGGGGTCAATATTGCGGCAAGGATGGAGTCCTTGGCAGACCCCGGCGGAGTCTGCCTTTCCGGCAAGGCTTACGAGGAGGTGAAGAATAAGCTGCCGCTGGAATACGAGGACCAGGGCCTGCAGTCGGTCAAGAACATCGCCGAACCGGTTCGCGTCTACCGGATCCTTTCGACGCCGGGGTCCGCTGCCCATAGAGTCGTGCGGGCGAAACGAGCGGCTACGCGGTCCATTCGGAAATGGGCGCTGATTGCGGGTGCGGCGCTGATACTCGTGGGTGCCGCAACGGGTGCTTGGTATGGTTTCATTTCATCTGACCGGACCACAAGTGACGTTGCCACGGGGGAGGGACGCCCCGACGCCAACAAACCCTCCATCGCCGTGCTCCCATTCGTCAACATGAGCGGCGATCCGGAGCAGGAATATTTCGCCGACGGGATCTCGGAAGACATCATTACCGATCTAGCCAAAATTTCAGGATTATTCGTCGTTGCCCGTAATTCCTCGTTCACATTCAAGGGCGTGTCGGTGGATGTGACCGAATTGGGCCGGAAGCTGGGGGTGCGATACATCCTGGAAGGAAGCGTGCGCAAGTCCGGCGACCGTATCCGCATCTCGGCCCAACTCATCGATACCACCAACGGGTACCACCTGTGGTCCGAGCGTTACGACCGGGAACTCACGGACGTATTCGCCATGCAGGATGAAATCACCGCGGAAATCATCTCAAATCTCAAAATTCACGTGACGATGGGAGAATCCGAGCGGATTCGACGCCAAACGACGGAGAACCTGGAGGCGTGGGAGTACTACCGGAAAGGAAGGGAACTCTATTGGAGATTCGATTTTGGTACCTTTCACCGGGCCCAGGAAATGTTCAAGAAAGCCCTGGAGCATGATCCGGAGTTCGCGGCCGCTATGGTGGGCCTGGGACATGTCTACCTAAATGCAGCGGGATTCGGTTGGCCGACCGACGTTCCCGATCCCTTGGCTCAGGCCAACGACCTGGCGGAGCAGGCGCTCAATTTGGATAAGACCGTCGCCGAGCCCTATGACCTTTTGGCGTATGTTCATTCGAACAGGGGGCAGTACGATCGGGCCCTTGCAGCCGCGGAAAGGGCCGTCGCCATGGAGCCCAATGTTGCGGACTATCAGAAAACGCTGGCGGACGTGCGGAATCTATCCGGATTGCACGAAGAAGCTCTGGTATCGATGAAGAAAGCGCTGCGTCTGAGCCCGGTCCCGCCCGATGCCTATTTATCCCTGTTAGGCAGAATTTATTATTCTGTGGGGAGTCCCGAGGATGCGGTTCCACCATTGGAAGAGGTCTACGAAAGAACTGGATGGGACACAACGGCCTATCTTCTCATTGCCAGTTATGTGTCGTCGGGCCGGATCGATCAGGCAAAAACTTTGGCAACACGGGACCCCTTGTTTTTCAACTCGTATTTTTTCTCCAAATACAATGCCTTCAAACACCAAACGGATCTCCAGCGTTTTCTGGACGATCTGGCCACGGCGGGTGTGGAGTAAGCGCCGGAATTATCGAGTAAGAGACGGATTCCAGAGGAATCCGTCTCGCCTGTCCCGAGATCGGTCGAGGAGAAGGGTCGGGCTCGCCTCGAAGTTCCCACTTGGAGCCCAGTTCCAGTCACTTCCCTGGGTTTAGTGGTGTCCGAACTCGCGCCCGACCGACGAATCGAACAGCATCATGTGCGGTCTGGCGGGACCCACGGTATTTTGTTTCTGTACCCGCGTCATGTTCACATGAAAGCCGCCGTTCAGCTTCATCCCCCCTCCGTCGTGGTCGACATCCACCAGGAAAATCCCATACTCCTCGTTTCGGGTGACCCCCTTCGGGAATTCCATGTCATCCCACGTGCTCAGCAGGCTGTTGGTGACATATAGGCGCCGGTTGTCCGGGCTCATCCTCAACATCTGCGCGTAGGGAATCTCTACCTGGGCTACGAAGACGGGCATTAACGGGTTCTCGATGTTGTATTGCCGGACATTATTGCCCATCCAGTTGGCGACATACATATATTTATCGTCACTCGACAGCAACATATCCGTCGGAACTGAACCCGCGGGCAAATCGATCACTACCTTGAAATCATAGCGGCCGTCCCCGTCAAGGTCATCCCAGGCCCATATTTCGTTCGTGCCAGGGGCGTTGGTGTACCCAATCGTCGATCCGTGTTCGGACCTCCATCGCACCTCCAGGGCGCCGGTGCCCGCCCCGATATTGACTTTCTGGATGACCTTCCGCTCTTTCCAATCCCAGACGTAAATGTCGGTTCCCAGGCCATCGATGGTAATGCCGCCTCCAATCTTCCCCGGGAGACCGAAGGAGGTGGTTACCATCCTGTTCAACTCAAGTTTGATGCCGGCGTCATACATGTACGTCGGCGGTACCTGATCGAATTTCCGGTCGGCGGCGGGACCGAAATCGCGCACGTATTCTCCGGTTTCTCCGTTAATTTCGACTATTCCACCCGGCGCGGTCGATTTCGTGTCCGCGCCGATCATGGTCACTAAATTGTTGCCATTGGGCAACGCAATGATCGTATGCGGCACCGTATAGCCACTTCTGTTTATCAGGTCCTCTTTCACGGTAATCACGGACGGACGCATAGGATCCGAAACATCAAGTATATAGATCCTTCCCGAGAAGAGGCCGGGAACCATCAACCTGGATTTATCGTAATTGAATCCGAAATGATGAAGCTCATCGCCCACATGCAGCATGTCCACCCGGTAAACGAGTTTGCCATAGGTCGATGCATCGCGCGGATCGACCCCGATCACGGCCAAAAAGTCCGGATCTTCGCCACCCACATTGACGCAGGCCACATAAAGAAATTTCTCATGAGGCTGGGCACCACTTTCTGCTTGCGTCACCGCGACGGCACCCGGCAGCAAAAGCGCAGCAAACACGAACTTGATCGCAAGATTGAATAATCTGGTCATTTCTGCTCCTCCCCGAGCCATTTGAAAATAAATCTCTTCCCATACCCGGCAATTTCAAGTTCCATCTCCGCGCCGCCGCAGTTGCCCACCCTGCGCCGGGCCGGAACCCATACGTGCAACGCGGCGAACACCGGCGGCAGGGTCAGCTGACTCGCCAGCCGACGGCGAGTGCGAATCCGAACGCGGGGGGCCCCTTCAAGGGGATTGGGTGTCCACCCCCCGGGCTCGCGATCCGGCATGACCGCACGGTTGGGGTCAGGCTCACTGTTGCCACGATTCGGTGCGCCGCCGCAAGCCCCGGCTCGTCCTTCGCCCCGGAAGGGCACCGGCCGGGCCATGGGGGCCCTATGCGTTACCAACCCGTGCCTTAACGGCCCGTGCCTTGACAAATCGGGGGCGCTTCCTCTTTATGGAACCGGGCGATTTTCCGGGCCGCTCTGGGTGAAATTGCAGGCCGGGAGCGAAGACGACCGCCAAGCCATCAACCGAAGGGCAGGACGTGTACGATACCTCCGACATCCGCAAGGGACTCAAAATCCGGATCGACGGCGAGCCGTACACCGTCGTGGACTTTCAGTTCGTCAAGCCCGGCAAGGGGAACGCCTTCACCCGCACCAAGATCAAGAACCTGGTCACCGGGGCGGTGCTCGACAAGACCTACAAGTCCGGGGAAAAGCTGGAGGAAGCCTCGCTGGAGGAACGGCAGATGCAGTTCCTCTACAGCGACGAGCAGGGCTTCCACTTCATGGATCAGGGCAGCTACGAGCAGTACGCCATCGCCGAGGAGACCATCGGCGACGACGCCCGCTTTCTCAAGGAAAACCTGGACGTGGGGGTGCTGCTGTTCGACGGCCGTCCCCTGAGCGTCTCCCTGCCCAACTTCGTCGAGCTGGACGTGGCGGAGACGCAGCCCGGGGTGCGGGGGGATACGGCCAGCGGCGGCAAGAAGCCGGCCACCATGGAAACCGGCGCCGTAATCACCGTTCCGTTGTTCATCGAAAAGGGGGAAAAGCTCCGGATCGACACCCGTACCGGCGAGTACGCGGAACGGGTCAAGGGCTGAGCGAGCCATCCGCCTCCTTCAGGCCGCCCCCCTTTCAAGCCGTCCACTCCGGCGGCTGACCTGACCCCATGGACACTCCCTTCTCCGCCATCGGCCGCGTCGCGGCGCTGCCGGGGGGGCGGAACCCGCGGCGCCTGGCGCTCTATTGGCAGGACCGGCTGCTGCTCGCCGAGGTGGAGCCGGGCGATTGCCGCGCTCTGGCGGAAGGGGATCTGGTGACGTTCACGCTGGCGGCTCCCGATCGCTTCGCGGCGGTGACCCGGCTCGGCGGTGCCAAGGCTGCCGGCGATTCCTCCGGAACCGGCGCGGGCGGGGACGCACTGCGCTGGCGCTCCCCGGGTGGCTTGGCCGGGCGCATGGCCCGCCTGCGGTTGCGGCACCGGGCGCTCACGGCGGTGCGCGGTTGGTTCGATGAGGAAGGGTTTCTCGAAGTGGACACGCCCTGCCTGGTGCGCGCCCCCAGCCCGGAGCCCCAGTTCGAGCCGTTCGGCGTGGGCGGGGAGTTCCTCATCGCCTCGCCCGAGTTCCAGCTGAAGCGGATGCTCGTGGGGGGCTTCGAGCGCATTTACCGTCTGGGGCCGGCCTTCCGGAGGGGAGAGGTGGGGCGGCTGCACAACCCGGAATTCACCCTGCTCGAGTGGTACCGGGTGGGTGCCGGCCTGGACGACCTGGCCCGGGACCTGGAATCGCTGCTGGGCGCGCTGCTTCCCCTGGCCGAGGCCCTGGACGGCGAGGGCCGCCTCGCCGTGCCCGCGGATCCGTTCCTGGCGGAGACGCTTCCCGCAGGGGAGTCCGCGGATGCGCGGGTGAAGCTGACGCCGCCCTTCCGCCGCGAGCCGGTGGCCGCCTTGTTCCGAGAGCAGTTGGGCCTGGAGATCGCCGGCATCGCGGGCGGGCGGGAGCTCCGGGAAGCAGCCCGGCGGGCCGGACTGGCGGGTGCGGCCGATTTGCCCACGGATTTCGAGCGGGTCTTCTTCGTCCTGTGGAACCGCTTCGAGCACCGGCTGGGGCGCGAGGCACCGCTGCTGGTCGTGGATTGGCCCGCGCCCCTGGCCAGCCTGGCACGGCTCAAGCCGGAGGAGCCCACCGTGGCCGAGCGGATGGAGCTGTTGGTGGCAGGCATCGAGCTGGCCAACGGATTCGCCGAGCTGACCGACCCCGCCGAGCAGCGGCGTCGCTTCGAGCGCGACCTGGCCGAGCGGC
>JAPUJL010000441.1 GCA_027296185.1 SAR324 cluster bacterium
GGCGGGGGACCTCAACGAGCTGGACGCGATCAAGCGGGTGCTGGGCGATGCCGCCAAGAAGGTTTCCATCAGCTCCACCAAATCCATGCACGGTCACCTGCTGGGCGCTGCGGGGGGGCTGGAATCCATCGCGGCCATCAAGGCCATGGAGCACGGACTGGTGCCCCCGACGATCAACGTGGAAAACCTGGACTCGGCGTGCGATCTGGACGTCACGCCCAACACGGCCAAGGAGCGCACGCTGAAGGTGACCATGTCAAACTCCTTCGGGTTCGGCGGTACCAACGCCTCACTGTTGTTCAAGACCGTCTGAGGCGGCACCCAGCGAAAGGAAATTCATGCCCCCCGCCGAACTGAAGTACAGCCGGGAACACGAATGGCTGCGCCTGGACGGCGACACGGCCACGGTCGGGATTACGGACTACGCCCAGGATCAGCTCACCGACATCGTCTACGTTGAGTTGCCCGAGGTGGGGCGCAGCGTGAAAGCGGGGGAGAGCGTGGCGGTGGTGGAATCGGTGAAATCGGTCTCGGACATCTACAGCCCGATGGACGGGGAGGTATCCGAGGTCAACAGCTCCCTGGAAGATCACCCGGAAAAGGTGAACGACGACGCCTTCGGCGAGGGTTGGCTCTTCAAGCTCAAGGTCTCCGATCCCGACCTATCCGGCCTGCTGGATGCCGACGGCTACCAGAAGTTCGTGGACGAGGAAGCCCACTAGCGCCGCGCCCCTACCGCAACATCGATCGAATGCAGCCATCCCGAGCCGGGAGCGGCAGCTCGCGGTTCGGCCCCTGGAGGGCCTCAATCCAGCAGATTGGGCCGGCCGTCGAGGGTGAGGTCGTCGAAGCGGCCCGCGGCGTAGCGGTGGGCCGCCAGACAGGCCACCATGGCGGCGTTGTCGGTGCACAGCTCCGGTGGGGGGTACAGGAGCCTCAGCCCCGCCTCCGCCGCCGCGGCCTCGAAGGCGGCGCGCAGCTTCTGGCTGGCGGCGAGGCCGCCCGAGACGGTCACCGCCTTGGGCCGGAACCGGCGGGCCGCCCGCAGGGTTTTGACGATCAGCACCTCGATCACCGCATCGAAGAAGGCGGAGAGCACGGGCCCCTCCTCCAGATCGCCGCCGTGGTCGCGGCGGTAGTAGAGCACGGCGGTCTTCAGCCCGCTGAAGGAGAAGTCGAGACCCGGATCGTTCAGCATCGGCCGCGGAAAGCGGTGGGCGGCGGGGGCATGGGTCAGGGCGAGGCGATCCACCGCCGGTCCGCCGGGCATGGCGTGGCCGAACATCTTGGCCACCTTGTCCACGCATTCGCCGGCGGCGTCGTCGACGCTGCGTCCCACGATGGACCACTGGAAGTGGCCGGTCTGGTGGATGAGCAGCGTATGGCCGCCCGCCGCCACCAGGTGCAGCGCGGGAAACGGCAGCTCGCCGTGGGCCAGCACGTTGGCGTAGGGATGGGCCTCGATGTGGTTGATGCCGATCAACGGCCGTGCCAGCAGATAGGCCAGAGACTTGGCCACCGTCAGCCCCACCAGGATCGACCCGAGCAGCCCGGGCACGGTGGAGACCGCCACGTAATCCAGTTCCCCAAAGCCCACCCCCGCCCGGGTCAGCGCCTGGGCCAGCAAGGGCTGGATGGCCTCCAGGTGCTTGCGGGAGGCACGCTCCGGCACCACCCCGCCGAACTCCTCGTGGTCCTTGAACTGGGACAGGGTCAGGTTGGCCAGCACCTCCCGCTTGCCACGCAGGATGGCCACCGACGTGTCGTCGAAGGTGGTGTCGATCGCGAGGCCGAGGGGATCGGACGCTAGCGGCGCCATTTCCGGAAGGCCTCCGACTTCAGGTAAATGGGCTGCGGCAGGGGAAACGGACCGGCCGGGTGCTCCCGGTAGCGGGCCAGCCCCAACTCCAGCAGCAGCTCGGCGTCCGGATGGGGCCGGCGCAGGGGCATGGGATCGAATCGGCTCAGCGGGTCCTCGCCGTTCGCCGGGGCGGGGTCGAACCGCCTCGCCACCACGGGCGCCTCGCCGACGACGCGGTGCAGCTCGCCGAAGGTGGTCATGGCGATCGGCCCGAGGGCCACCGGCACCCCATTCCAGCGGTAGGCGGCGTGGTACACCTCGTCCCGCGCGCAGTTGAGCAGGGCATGGAAGGTCACATCCGCGGCGGGCTCGGTCTGCGCCGCGAGCAGCTGAAGCGTGTCCACGCCGATCACCGGGCGCGCCAATACCTGGCCGAAGGTGGCGGCGGCGGCCATCCCGATGCGGGTGCCGGTAAACGATCCCGGCCCGACCGCCACGACGATCAACTCCAGATCGTGCGCGGTCAGTCCGGCTCCGGTCAGCAACCCGTCAATCTCTTGGATGACGATTTGGGTCGCCTTGACCCCGCAGGGGAGGTAGCGGGATCCGGCGGGCCGCTCCCCCTTGAGCACCGCCAGGCTCAGGTAGTCCGAGGTGGTGTCGATGGCGAGGGCGTGGGTCACGAGGGTTGCGGGCGGGATGGGGCGGTCGATTCGGGGCCGGCGATGCTATTCCTGCGCGGCGTCTTCGCGCTCGAGGGCCTGGAACAGGGCCGCGAAAAGCGCCGCGCCGCCTTCCGCCTCCAGGGTTCGCCTCAGGGCGTCGTTACCGGCGTGGGCCATGCGCACCTGGAGCACGGACTCGCCTTCCAGCAGGGGCAGCGCGGCCTCGGGCCACTCGATCAGGGTCGGCCCGCCGGGGTTGATCCAGTCGTCCCGGTCGAGCTCCAGCATCGCTTCCGGTTTCTCGATGCGAAACAGGTCCACATGATAGACCGGCGGCGGGCCGGGGTAAATGTTGACCAAAGTGTAAGTGGGCGAGATGACCGTCTCCGGCGCGATACCCAGGCCCTCGCAGATGGCCTTGATCAGCGTGGTCTTGCCGGAACCCATCTCCCCGGAGAACAGCACCAGCGCCCGATCGGGCAGGGTGCGGCCCATGGCGAGCCCGGCGCGCCGGGTGGCGGTGGGCGATTCCAGCTCGATGGCGGCGCACCGCGAACCGCCCACGCCGGGGCCGCCGGTCACGGAGGGTCCGTCACTCACGGAAGGAGCACTCCGGCGGAAACGGCCCAGCAGGAAGCGCTCCGGGTCATTCCGGCACCAGCTCGACGAAGGTTTCCACGAGCGCCGCCTGAATGAGGGACTTGGCCAGGTTTCCCTCCCGCAGCACCCGGAAGGGCGCCACCGTCGTATCGACCACGGTCGAGGGCGCGCCGCCCGGCGCGGGGCCGTCGTCGATGGCCAGCTCCACCGCTCCGGGAAACGCCTCCGCGGCGGCGCGGGCGTCGTGCAGGGGCTCCGCACCGCTGAGGTTGGCGCTGGTTCCGATCAGAGGCACACCGCCGATCCCGATCAGCTCGCGAACGGCCGGATGGGAGGACCAGCGCAGAGCGATGGTGCCGCGGGCGTCTCGTAGCCGCTCCGGCGCACCCGGCGCCGCCCGGAACACCAGGGTCAGCGCCCCGGGCCAGAAGCGCTCCATGAGCACCCGCGCCGCGGGCGCGATTTCCGCCGCCAGTGCGCCGGCCATGGCCTCCCCTTCGATCAGGGAGAGCAACGCCTTCGCTCCGGGGCGGCCCTTGAGCTCGACGATGCGGGCGCACAGCCCGCCATCCAGTGCGTTGCCGCCCAGGGCGTAGCTGGTCTCGGTGGGATAGGTCATTACCGCGCCCCCGGCCAGGGCGCGAGCGATCCGGGCCCGCGCTTGCGCATCGAAAGGAGGGCGAAGGAATTCGGTGCTCATGCGCCCGGACGCGGCAACCGGACATCCGCGGAGCGAATCGTGCCCCGGGGATTCGGGCGCCCGCGTTGACATCGCCCCGCGCCGCGCCCATCGTATTTCCCGGGGGTCCGCAGGCGGGCCGCATCGCGGAGGGCGGCATCGCTGGGGGCGGCATAGCAGGGTCGGGGGCGAATGGCGCGGGGCGGATCGGTGGAGTGCACACCATGGAAATCACGGTTCAGGAGACGGCGGCCCGGCTTCGGTCGGATCCGCCCCCGAAACTGCTCGACATCCGCGAGGA
>JAPUJL010000442.1 GCA_027296185.1 SAR324 cluster bacterium
GACAGGGCAAGCGGGATCGAAGGGGTCGATGCCGGGGGGACATTCCCGGCGCAGCAGCCAGGTTCCCAGCCCGGCGCCGCCGATGACCCGCCGCAACACGCCGGGCGGGATCGGCACGGTTTCGGCCGGCCCTCCGCTCAAGGCGATCTTCAGGTAGGCGCCGCGATAGCCGAACACGTCGGGTTTGGGGATGTGAGTTGGGGCCGGAGCGGGGGGCCTCGTGAGGGATGGGGGAGATCGAACGGGCCGCCGGGCCGCCCTCGAGGCAGGACTACGCCCCCGCCTCGGCCATTTCCTCGGCACACCGCTCGTAGGCGGCGATCAGGGTTTCGATGTCGTCGTCGCTGTGGGCGGCGGAGAGGGCCCCCGCGTGCAACTCGAAGACGCCATGGACGCGCAGCCGGTCCGCCAGCTCGATCTGTTTTTCGGGGAAGGTGTGCTCCAGCACGTCGGCCATGCTGCGCACCGGATGCCCCGCCTCCCGAGTGAAGTGTACCGCGTGCAGCGATGCGGGCGCCATGAGCGTCACGGGAATATTTTGGCTGGCGAAGGCCTTCTCGATCCCCTCGCAAAGCGTCTGGTTGCGCCGTTCCAGGTTCGGGTACAGCTCGTCCTCCATCGCCTCCAGGGTGTCGATGGTGGCGATGCCGCCGGCCATGCTGAGCGGGTTGCAGGAATAGGTTCCGCCGCCCACGATGACCCGCTCCTGCTTGGGCACCTTGCGCAGAATGCTGGTCTCGTCCAGCACGTCGGCCCGTCCGCAGATCGCACCGATGGGCAGCCCGCCGCCCAGGATTTTGCCGAGGGTGGTGAGGTCGGGCAGGATGTCGTGGTGCTCCTGCGCCCCGCCCAGGGCGATGCGGAATCCCGTGATGACCTCGTCGAAGATCAGCAGCGCCCCGGACTTCCGGGTCTCCTCGCGGAGGAACTGGAGGTACTCCTTCTCCGCGGGTATCATGCCTCCCGCACCCATGACCGGCTCCAGGATCACCGCGGCCAGGTCGCCGCCCGCCTCGCGCATGGCGCGGGCCGTGTCCTCGATATCGTTGTAGGTCACGGAGCGGGTGGCGCGAGTCAGCTCGGGGGGCAGTCCCCGCCCCTCGGGAACTCCGTAGTCGGGCGGGAAGACATCCACCATCAGATCGGTGTTGGCGCCGTGCCAGCCCCCGGCGATTTTGAGGATCGTGTTGCGCCCGGTGAAAGCGCGCGCCATGCGCACGGCGTACATGGTCGCCTCCGTGCCGGAACTGCAAAAGCGCACCCGGTCGGCACAGGGCACCACCTCGCACACCCGGCGCGCGAGCACCACCTCCTGCTCGATGGCCAGGCCGATGTGGATTCCATTGGCCAGCGCGTCACGCACCGGCCCCAATATCTCGGGCGCGGCATGACCCAGGATGGCATCGTAATGGGCCATCCACAGATCGATGTATTCGCGGCCGTCCACGTCCCACAGCCGGGAGCCGCGGGCCCGCTTCATGTAAATCGGATAGGGCGAGTGATACCGCGCATTGTGGCTCAGCCCGCCCGGCGTGTATTGCTGTGCCTCGTCGTGCAGGTTGCGCGATTGGACGGTCATTTTCTCCAGGCTCTCGTGGGGCGAGCGGGCGGTCGCGGCTTGCGCGACGGCAACGGAAGAATTGGAAGAGCTCATGGGCGGTGTGCCTGTCTGGGAATAGGTCTGGCATCGGGGCGGCGCGCCCGCGGATAGAGGCTGCGCCCCGTCCCGGACTCGGAACGGTCCTTCGAGCCGGAAAGGAAGCCATGCTAACATAGGCCGTGGAGGTTGCAAATCGCCGGGTTGCGCACCGTCCGGGCCCGGTTCACCCCGCCGATCCTCGTTAATGGGCAAGCGCTACGGACAACATTTCCTGCGGAGCCCGGCGGTGCTGGAGGCCATCGCGGCGGGGGCGGAGATTGGTCCCGGCGAGCCGGTGCTGGAAATCGGGCCGGGAGAGGGAGCTCTCACGGAGCGCCTGCTGACCGCCGGTGCGGATGTCGCCGCCGTCGAGATCGATCCGGCCCTCTGCGTCAAGCTCCGGGAGCGATTCGCCGCGGTATCGCGCTTTCGGCTGATCGAGGCCGACGTGCTACAGCTCGATCTCTCGCCACAGCACCTGTTCGGAAGCGCCGGCCTCTACGCCGTGATCGCGAATCTGCCCTACTACTTGACCACGCCGCTGCTGTTCCGGTTGATCGCCGAGCGGCGGCGGCTGAGCCGGCTGGTGCTGATGGTACAGCGGGAGATCGCCACGCGCCTCGTGGCGAGCCCCCGGGACGGGAAGGACTACGGTGCGCTGAGTGTGGCGGCCCAGCACACCTTCCGCATGAAGCGCCTGCTCGACGTGCCGCCCGGTGCCTTCCGCCCGCCCCCCAAGGTGGACTCGGCGGTGGTGCGCTTCGTGCCCCGGGAGCCCCAACTGCCCCCCGCGCGGGAGGCCCGGTTCCTCGCCTACGTGAAGGCCATGTTCATCCACCGCCGTAAGCTGATGCTGGGCAACCTCAAGCGCGGCTACGGGCCACTTGACGGGGAGCGGTTGGCGGCGTTGGAAAGGCTGATTGCCGGGCGCCGGGCCGACGCCCTGACCCCGGAGGAGCATCTGGCCGTGTTCGAATTGCTGCACGAGGGCGCCGGGACCTGACATCTGCCCCGCCGTTGTGGCGCCGTTACCAGTTCCACGTGCCGTCGCTGTTCCACCGGCTTTCCGGTTTCCCAAGGATTCCGATCCCTTCCAGCAGCCGGCCGGTGATGCTCCGCCCCGGTTGGGTAAATTCCTCCTCGCTCAGGCATGCCTCATCGGGTTTGAAGCCCAGCTCCCGCGCCTGGGCAAGGGGGATGGTGGCCAGCAGCCGGCCGACTTCGCAACTGGGGGCGAAGTAGACGCCGGCCGTTTCATCGATGAGCACTTGCGCGTGTGGCGGAGCCTCGAGGGTCGGCGGAAAGCCAAGATCGAGGAACAGGAGAGCGATAACGGCGACGATAATGGCGGTGAGGAGCATTCTCCAGCGATCCATACGGCCTCCTTCCCTCACGGTTATTCAGCGCGTACAGCCCTTCCTTACCACATTCCCCAGGCGGGCCGGAAACTCTCGTCCCTTCGGTGGAATTCCTTTGCCGGACCGAGCTCGGCACCGGTTGGAGATCCGGCCGCCGGCCGGTGTCTCCGTCTCGATCGCCAAAGCCATTGGAATGGTGCTACCGCCGCGCGCCCGCGGGTTCCGTGATCGGGACTTTGGCGTCGTATTTGCACAATTTTGAGGGAACTGGCGTGCCCGCGGCATGCCGGCGCTGGATATTGCCGGGCGCCGCGGACTCGAATAGCTGGATCGAAGACTCAGGGACGAGCCATGAGACCGCTGCTTGCTGTCATTCTACTGATCGGATTTGCATTCACGCCGCTGGCCCTTGCCGAGACCGTCGTGGTGACGGAATCTTGGGTGAAGCTGCGCGGCGCGCCCGAGCCCGGGGCCAAGGCCGTGGGGTTGGTGTACGGCAACGACTCCTACGAGGTGCTCGACCAGGAGGGCGAGTGGTACCAGGTCACCATCCGTGGCGGCCAAACGGGATGGCTCCACGGAAGCACGGTCTATCCGGTTATGGAGCCCATCGCCCGCAAGACTCTGGACTTCGCCACCGATTTGCGTACCACGGGCCGTCGCCGGCAGGCGCGCGCCAAACTGTTCGAGGTCATGCGGCGCTTTCCCGAGACGATCCACGGCTACGAGGCCACCCGCCAACTGCTCACCTACCACCCGGTCGGCAGCCTGCCCGTGCCGGAGGATGGTGAGGTGCCCATCGAGGCGCGGGAGCAGGCCCGGAAGTTCGCCTCGTGGCTGATGGTCGAGGAGGGGCGGCTGCTGATCGAGGAGGCGCGCTACGACGAGGCCGTTTCCATGTTCGAGGAGGCGCGCACCCTGGGCCGGCTCAACCTCTCGGCCATGGACGGCATCCGCGAGGCCCTGCAGCGGCAGCTTCGGGAGGCCCTGCAAGCCGGAGCGATGGAGCGCATTCGCGTCGTGACGTTGGCTCTCCGCGATTATTTCCCCGAGGTACGGAACCGCGGCAGCTTCAAGTGGTTCGACCCGGAGACCGGATGGCGGCTGGACAGATACACGTCCCGATCCGGCGTACCGGTTGAGCCCTCGGCTCCCTCCGCCACGGTGCCCGTGGAGATGGACGTGGATCCGGCCGCTACGCTCGAGACCGAAATTGCGGCGGCGGTGCCCCAGACGGCCCTGACGGTCCAGATGGCTGGCCTGCCGCTTGAACCGCCTCCCGCTGCGTCGCCAAAATCTCAGCCGGCCAAATCCCAACCGGCCATCGGTCCGGCGGCGCCCATGGCCGATGCGGCGGCTGTGGCGATGGAGCCGGCCGCGGCTGTAAAGGAATCGGCGGCCCCCTCGATGGAGCCGGCGGCTCCCCTGCGCGATCCGATGGCTCCTGCGATCGATCCGGCGGCCCCCTTGAGCGAACCTCCCTCGTTCGATCCCGGGCCCTCGCTCCGGGCCGTGAAGCCGATCCATTTCGCCCGCGTGCGGCAG
>JAPUJL010000443.1 GCA_027296185.1 SAR324 cluster bacterium
AAAATTAAATGCGGGGGGACTCGTCCCCCCGCACCCCCGGATACGGAGGTTGAGTTTTCTCAATGTAATGCGCAGCAGGTTGTTTTGATAGCTCTATTTCGGAGTGCAGGGAGCAAACCTCCCCCTTCGAAGGGGCTCAGGACAAGCTGCCGGGGGGAGAACCACGCGGCTCGCAAGCGTGTAGGGGGGCAGCGCCCCCCGACCCGCCGGAGGCACTTAATTACAAGGCTTCTGGGAGGAAGGAAATGATGGAGCAGGCCCCGTCCCGCGGTGCCCGAGGTGTTGAACAGGCGGCCGTTCCAGATATAAAGGGCGTCGAGTTCTACTTCGAGTTCGCCTCGCCCTACGCCTATCTGAGCAGCGAGGTGATCGAGCCGCTTTGCGGGGGGCTGGGGGTGCCCCTCCGTTGGAAGCCGATCCTGCTGGGTCCCATCATCAAGCGCACGGGGGCGCGTCCGCTGTTCCTCGACGGGCCGCGCGGGGCCTACTCGCGAGCGGACTGCTTCCGCTGGGCCGCCCGGCACGGCATTCCTTTCCGCCACTGGGCGCGGCAGCCGGTGAACTCCCTGAAAGCCGCCCGCGGGGCGCTGTACCTGCGGGAAACGCAGCACTTTCCAGCATACGTCCACGCCTGCTTCCGGGCCCACTTCGTCGCCGGCCGCGATCTGTTCGACGACGCCGTATTGGCGGCGATCGTGGAGGGCCTGGGGGCGGACGTGCCGGCGTTCTTCGCCGCGATCGGCGAGCCGGCCCTCAAGCAGCGCCTCGCGGATGAGACGGAGGCCGCATACAACCGCGGCGTGTTCGGCGCCCCCACGTTCTTTTACGGGGACGAGATGATCTGGGGCAACGACCGCCTGCCTCTGCTGGAGGAACTGATCCGGGAGGATCTCGCCCGCGAAGGCTGACCTGGAACATCGCGGCCCGGCCCGCCGCTGTGGGCGTTTCGCAGAGGCGGGCAGCCAAGGCTGGCCGCGAGCCGTCCCATCGCCATTGAGGAGCACGGCATGGAACCGATGGAACACCGAACCCCCATCCGCATCGTCACGGCCACCAGCCTGTTCGACGGGCACGACGCGGCGATCAACGTGATGCGGCGCATCATACAGCGTCACGGCGCCGAGGTGATTCACCTGGGGCACAACCGCTCCGTGCAGGAGATCGTCGATGCGGCCGTGGAGGAGGACGTGCAGGGTATCGCCGTCAGCTCCTATCAGGGCGGCCACATGGAGTTCTTCACCTACATGGTGGACCTGCTGCGCGAGCGGGGTGCCGGCCACGTCAAGGTTTTCGGGGGTGGCGGCGGCACCATCGTCCCCGAGGAGATCGCTCAGTTGGAAGCCTACGGGATGACCAAGGTCTACTCTCCGGAAGACGGCCAGAAAATGGGCCTGGTGGGCATGATCGAGCATCTGATGCAGGCCTGCGATGGCCGGACGGAGGTGCAACCGCACCGCGAGCTGGAACGGCTGGCCGATCCGGTGGCCCGACAAGGCGCCGGCGCCGTGCAAGCCCTGGCGCGGCTGCTCACCTTCAACGAGTGGCGGGCGCTGGGTCTGGTCAACGAGGAGGCGGCGCAGTATTTGGAGCACCGGGCCGCGGAGCTCGCGCGGGCCCGCGCCGCCGAGCGCGCCATTCCCGTGCTGGGCGTCACGGGCACCGGGGGGGCGGGCAAGTCCAGCCTCACCGACGAGCTGGTGCGGCGCTTCCTGGGCGACTTCGCGGACATGCGCCTGGCTATTCTCTCCATCGATCCCACCCAGCGCCGCACGGGCGGTGCCCTGTTGGGGGATCGCATCCGCATGAACGCCCTCAGCGCGCCCCGCACCTTCATGCGCTCCATCGCCACCCGGCAGGCCAACCTGTCGCTTTCCGCCAGCATCGGGGAGGCGGTGACGCTGTGCAAGGCGGCGGGCTACGACCTGATCATCGTCGAGACGGCCGGCATCGGGCAGAGCGATACGGAGGTGGTGGACCTGGCCGACTTCACCGTCTACGTCATGACGGCCGAGTTCGGCGCGGCCACACAGTTGGAAAAGATCGGCATGCTGGACTATGCCGACATGGTGGCCATCAACAAGTTCGACAAGAAGGGCGCCCAGGACGCCTTGCGGGACGTGAAAAAGCAGGTGCGCCGCAACCGGGGTTTGTTCGACGCGCCGGAGGGCGAAATTCCCGTCTACGGCACCATCGCCAGCCGCTTTCAGGACCCCGCCACGGACGTGTTTTACGCCGCCCTGATCGAGCGCATGCAGGCGGCCTGCGGGCTGGATTGGCGGCTGGATCGGCCGGGCGCCTGCTTACCGGCGGCGCCCGCGGACGATTCGGCCGTGGTGATCATTCCCTCCAACCGTGTGCGCTATTTATCGGAAATCGCTGAAGCGGTACGCGATTACAAGGCGAGCGCAGAAACGCAAGCTGCGGCGGCCTCCAGGGCCCACGCGCTGCACGGCGCCATGGCGGCTCTGGGCGAGCGCGTACCGGACGGACCGCAGCCCATGGCCGACGCGCCGGAAAGCGAGAGCGCACGGCCGCTGGCGGATGCCTACAACGCCGCGCTGGAGGCCGTGGACCCTTACTGGCGGCGCGAGCTGGCCGCTTTCGACGAGCGAAAGGCCGCCTACGCGGCGGAGACCATGACCTTTCCGGTGCGCGGGCGGGCGGTGACCGTGGAAAATTTCAGCGAAACGCTCTCCCATACCCGCGTGCCGAAGATCGTCATGCCCCGTTACCGCGACTGGGGCGACCGGTTGCGTTGGCTGATGCTGGAGAACGTGCCCGGCAGCTTCCCCTTCACTGGCGGGGTGTTTCCCTTCAAGCGCGGCGAGGAGGAGCCCACGCGCATGTTCGCCGGGGAGGGCACGCCGGAGCGCACCAACCGCCGCTTCCATTACGTCTCGGCGGGCATGCCGGCCCAGCGGCTCTCCACGGCCTTCGATTCGGTGACGCTGTACGGGGAGGACCCGCATGCCCGGCCGGACATCTACGGCAAGGTGGGCAATTCGGGGGTGTCGATCTGCACGGTGGACGACATGAAGCGCCTCTACTCGGGCTTCGATCTGATCGATCCCGCCACCTCGGTGTCCATGACCATCAACGGGCCGGCGCCCGTGATTCTCGCCTTCTTTCTGCACACGGCCATCGATCAGCAGGTGGAGCGCTACCTGCGGTCCGATGGCCGCTGGGAGGCTGCGGCCCGGCAGATGGCGGCGTGGTTCGCGGAGCGCGGCAGCGAGGCGCCCACCTACCGCGGCGAGCTGCCGGCGGGCAACGACGCGCTGGGCCTGGGCCTGCTGGGCATCAGCGGCGAGCGGCTGGTCGACCCGGACGTCTACGCACGGATCAAGGCGGACACGCTGCGGGTGGTGCGCGGCACGGTGCAGGCGGACATCCTTAAAGAAGACCAGGCCCAGAACACCTGCATCTTTTCCACCGAGTTCGCGCTGAAGATGATGGGGGACATCCAGGCGTACTTCTGCGACTACGACATGGCCAACTTCTACTCGGTCAGCGTGAGCGGCTACCACATGGCCGAGGCGGGCGCCAATCCGATCACGCAGGTGGCGTTCACGCTAGCCAACGGCTTCACCTTCCTAGAGTACTACCTGAGCCGGGGGCTGCCCATCGACAAGTTCGCCCGCAACCTGAGCTTCTTCTTCTCCAACGGCATGGACCCCGAGTACGCCGTGATCGGCCGCGTGGCGCGGCGCATCTGGGCCATCGCCCTGCGGGAGAAGTACCGGGCGGGCGAGCGGGCGCAGAAGCTGAAATACCACATCCAGACCTCCGGGCGCTCCCTGCACGCCCAGGAGATCGGCTTCAACGATATCCGCACCACGCTGCAGGCCCT
>JAPUJL010000444.1 GCA_027296185.1 SAR324 cluster bacterium
TGTCTGAGAACATGGCAGGGATGTGAGCGGGGCAGGGAAGCTCCGAACGGCATCGCACCGGCGCCCTTCCGCAACCGTCTCCACCCGACCTCTCCGGCCCGTCCGTACCGCCGAGCACGGCGAGGTCGCGCAGCCGTCGCCGCGCGGGGCAGCGTACGGCGCATCCGGCAACCGGGTTCGCTCAAGGACAGTTCATGGATATCGCCACGATCATCGGGTTGGTTCTGGCTCTCGGCCTGATTATATTTGCCATGGGGGAGTTCTTCACGGCCTTCATCAATATTCCGTCGCTGCTCATCGTCGTGGGGGGCACCCTCGGCGCCATATTCGTGTTCTTCCCGATGGAGAACATCCTCGGATTGGGCGGCATCATCCGCAACGTCTTCCTCACCAAGCCGCAGCAGATTTCCACGCTGATCGCCACCATCATCGATTACGCCGGCCGGGCGCGGCGGGAGGGCATTCTGAGCCTGCAGAACGTGGCCAACGAGGTGGACGATCCGTTCTTCGTAAGGGGAATCAACCTGGTGGTGGACGGCGTGGAGGAGACGGTGATCGAGGACATCATGACCAACGAGATCGACTATCTCGAGGATCGCCACAAGAGCGGCGCGGATATGCTGGCCACGATGGGCACCCTCTCGCCGGCCTTCGGCATGATCGGGACACTGATCGGCCTGGTGATCATGTTGCAGAATCTCGCGGACACCTCGGCCATCGGGCCGGCCATGGCCATCGCCCTGATCACGACGTTTTACGGCGCCCTTTTGGCCAACCTGGTGTTCATCCCCTTCTCGGGCAAGTTGCGCCTGCGCAGCAACCAGGAGTTGCTGCTGAAACGCATCACCCTGGAGGGGGTGCTGGCGATCAGCCAGGGCAACAACCCGCGGGTGGTGGAGCAAAAGCTCAACAGCTTCCTGGCGCCCAAGCTGCGGGGCAGTCTGACCGGATAATCGGGAGAGTTTCCCTATGCAGAGGCGGGTAAAAAAGCTCGCGGGCCGGAAAAAAGATCCGACGCTGATCATGTTCCTGGCCCTCAACATGATTCTCCTGGCGTTCTTCATCTTGCTGGTGGCGTTGTCCCAGCCGAACAAGACGAAGGAAGCCGAGCTGGCCATAGCTGTGAAAAAGGCGTTCCGCACCTTCGGAGGCACCTTCCTCGGGCTGGGTGGCTTCATCGACCAGTCGGGGGTGAGCGACGACCAGTCGCTCAACGAAAGCCAGGAGCTGGAGCGTTTTCTGGGCGAGTTGTCCCGCTTCGTCGAGGAGAACCCGGATGAGAAGGTGGTTTCCTACGAGATCGCCGCGGAGGGGCTCCATATCCATATCTCCGACGAGTTCGGCTTCCAGGAGGGCAGCGACCGGCTCAAGGAGGAGGCACTGCCCCTGTACGATTCCATCTACGAGATGATTCTCCGCACGACGAACCCGGTGCGCATCGAGGGCCACACGGACAACGTCCCCATCCGCCGCGGACTGGGGCGGGACAACTGGCACCTCTCCGGACTGCGCGCCATGCGGGTGTTCCGCTATTTCACCGCCAAGGGCGAGATCGCGGAGAAACGCTTCAACGTCGTGGGGCGGGGGGAATCGCAACCCCTGGCCAGCAATTTGAGCGCGGCCGGCCGCGACCGGAACCGGCGCGTCACGATCGTCTTCGTCGGCCGTGTCCGCCGTGTGGGTGAGCCATGACCGAACCGGCCCCAGAGGCCCCGCAAGAGCGGCCCGAAGGGGTAGGGGACGCCGGTATCGACCGCCCCCAGGGGCCGGTGGAGCCCCGCGAGCGCCCCCCGAAACCCAAGGCGCCCGACGAGGGTCCCGATCCCGACGCGTGGATGGTGACCTTCTCGGATTTGCTGACGCTGCTGATGACCTTCTTCGTGCTGATTTTCGCGTCGGCGGATCCTGTGAAGGAAAAGCTGCAGGAGGCCTTCGGCCAGACCTCCGGGGTGTTCGGGCTCTTCCGCCGCTCCTTCGTGGAGGACATCACGGCGGTGCCGCGGGTGGAGATTTCCCAGGAGCGGCTGCAGGTACTCCTGGACGAGTTGGGCGCCAGCGACGTCGAGGTGAGCCAGGACGAGCGGGGATTGGTGGTCACGTTGCCCAGCGATGCCTATTTCGAGCCGGGCAGCGCCCGGCTCACCGAGCAGGCGCGCACCCGCGTGGGGGTGCTGAGCGAGTTTCTCCGGTTCAGCCGGCACGACATCCGCGTGGAAGGCCACACGGACAACCGGGAGGTCAGCTCCGCCACCTACCCCAGTTCCTGGGAGCTCTCCCTGGGCCGCGCCCATTCGGTGCTGCTGATCCTGCGGGGGCGGGGCGTTCCGGATACCCGGCTGAGCCTGGTGGGCTACGGCCCTTCCCGGCCCCGGTTCGACAACGGATCGCGCCTGGGCCGGGCGCGCAACCGGCGGGTGGAGATCGTGATCGTGGGACCGCGGGACGATCTTTAGCCGGCCGCCGACCATTTCGAGCCGAGGGCCTTTTGGCCAGGGACGGATTTCGGCGCGATCGGCCTTGAGTGGGACGGGCGAATTGATTATGGTGGACCCGTCAAGCGGATTTCCGGCGTCTTGCCGCAAATTACGGGACGGGCGGCTTCAGGCCTTGACAAGGATGGTTCATGACGGAAGTCAACGAAGTCAACGTCAGCCAAAGAGGAACCATGGCGGAAGGCGAGGGCGGTGGCAAAGGCGGAAAGCTGAAGCTGATCATCATCATCGTTGCCGTGGTGATCCTGCTGGCCGGTGGAGCCGTGGCCGCGATGGTGCTGCTCGGCGGCGGCGAGGAGGACGGCGCCGGTGCGGCAGCCACCGCGGCGCGCATCGCCGGCGCGGGCGAATCGTGCCCCACGGATCAGTTGGCCTATCTGAACCTGGGCGAATTCGTGGTCAATCTTGCGGATGGCCGGCGGTACCTGAAGACCAGCATCGACCTGATGCTCTGCGACGAGTCCGTGGAAAGCGTCAAAGAATACATCAGCGTGCGCCTCTCCGAGGTCAAGGACCTGATCATTTCCGAGCTGCAGACGCTGAGCACCGAGCAACTCCGCGACCAGCGCGAGCGGGAACTGTTACGGCAACGGCTGTTGCGCCGGGTGGAATCCCTGTTGCCCAACGACGACGTGGATTGGGATGACCCGAACCCGATAAAGAAGGTGCTGATTACCGAATTCTACTTGCAGTAGAGGGCGGGCATCCGCCGGCGGCGGGTGCAGGCGGAATTCACACGGCAGGCACTCCGGTAGCGGTGGTTCCGGACTGCGACCGCGCTCATTCGGCACGGCGATTGCGGATTTAGTGCACCCTAATTGCACCCTAATTGCATGTTTGCAGCTATGCCCCTCAGCCGCCCGAGCGGCGGCACAACGCGCACCCGTAGCGAGACCTTGTCATGGCCGATGACCTCGATTTCGAATCCTTCGAGCAGCTGGACGACCTGGACTGGTCCGAGCTCGAGAAAGGCGGGGAGCAGGCCGCCGGTGGCGGCGAGGCCGAGGGCGGGGCCGAAGCGGAACCAGGGTCGGCCGGGTCCGCGGCGGCGGATGCCATGGCCGCCAAGGTCGCCAGCAGCGACAAGTTCGTCGACATCAACTACCTGCTGGACGTCAGCCTGCACATTATGGTGGAGGTGGGGCGCAAACAGGCCTACATTCACCAAATCCTCGGATACGACCACGGTTCGGTGGTCGAACTGGAGAAACTCGTCGGCGAACCGCTGGATCTGCTCGTCAACAACAAGCGGGTGGCACGGGGCGAGGTGGTGGTGGTCAATGAGAAATTCGCCATCAAGATCACGGAAATCCTCGATCCCAACGACCGGCTCTCCCAACTCATGTTCTGAGTCCGCGATGCGGTGCATTCTGCGCACCCTCTTCCCGATCGGACTGGCGGGGCTGCTGGCGCTCGCCGGCGGCCCGGTATGGGCACAGAGCTTCTCCCGCACCCTGGACTCCATCCGGTTCTTTGCCGCGGAAGGCAAGGAGACCATCCTGCTCGAATTCTCCTCGCCCTACGAGGGCAACCCCATCGAGGAGCACCAGCGGGGCGAGTTCCGGCTCCGCTTCAGCGCCACGGGCAGCAAACTTTCCCGCAGTTTGTTTCAGATCAAGGAGCGCAGCGTCATCCAGGACTATCGGGTGGTGCAGAACGAATACGCCGCCACATTGGTGGTCAATCTGCGCGATCCGCGGCTGAACCTGGAGGGCCGGTTGAGCTTCGAGCGCGACGGCAACGCGGTTCGCGTCACGCTCATTCCACCCGCGGCCGCGGCCGCGGCGACTGTGGATCAGCAGGTGCTGGCCCAGGCCGAGCAGCGAATCGGCGGGGCACAACCCGAAACGGAGGGCCGCGGGGGTCAACCGGCCCTGGGCAACCCCGACCGGCCCCTGGGAGCCATGGAGGGCGATTGGATGGGCAGTCTCGTGACGATGGTGCTGGCGCTCGTTTTCGTGCTGCTGGTGTTGTATGGGCTCGTTTTCGTGTACAATCGCTTCCTGGCTGGCAGGATCCGCCGCGGATCCGGCGGCTACCCCATTCGCCATCTGGGGTCGTTCGCCATCGGGCCGAAACAAAGGATTGTGGTGCTCGATATCGACGGAGAGGTGGTCGCCTGCGGCGTCACCCCACACCAAATCAGCTTCCTCACCCGCCTGGGCGGCGCGCAGCAAGCGCACGGCAAACCGGCGCGCTCCGCGTCCCCATCCGCATCCCAGCCGGCCGGCGGTTCCGCCCCAGATGTAGCGGGCACGGCCGAAGGCTCCGCACCGAAGGATCCGGTGCATCAATTCGCAGAGACGCTCAGGGAGAAGGTACGCTCCCTGAAGCGAATCAAATGATGGGATGAGACCATCGCCGGCGCTCAAAGCGCTTCTCCCGCTCGCTTCAATCCTGCTCCTCTCGGCCGCCACTGTGCACGGCCAGTCGCCCATTCCGGGCGTGAACATCACCATCGGCGAGGCCGACTCGCCCCAGCAGGTCGCCACCAGCCTGCAGATCCTCTTCATCCTGACGGTGCTCACGCTGGCACCGGCGATCCTGATCATGACCACGTCCTTCACGCGGATCGTGATCGTCCTGGCCTTCCTGCGCCAGGCGCTGGGGACGCAGCAGTCGCCGCCCAACCAGGTGCTGGTGGGGCTGGCGCTGTTCCTGACGTTCTTCATCATGGAGCCGGTCTGGTCGGACGTCTACAACAACGCCTTCCAGCCCTACATGGACAACCGGATGTCTCAGTCCGAGGCCCTCGAGCGCGCCACGGCGCCGCTGAAGGAGTTCATGCAACGCTTCACGCGGGAGAAGGATCTGGCGCTGTTCGTGGATATCGCCAAGATTCCCCGCCCCGACACCATCGACGACGTGCCCTTCTACGTCATCGTGCCGGCATTCATCATCGGGGAGTTGAAGACCGCCTTCCAGATCGGTTTCATCCTGTACGTGCCTTTTCTGGTCGTGGACCTTGTGGTATCCTCCGTGTTGATGTCCATGGGGATGATGATGCTGCCCCCGATCATGATCTCCTTGCCGCTCAAGCTGATGTTGTTCGTGCTGGTGGATGGCTGGAACCTGATTATCGGATCGCTCACCCAAAGCTTCTTCCCCTAAGAGGCGCCCCATGACCCAGGAATTCGTCATTACCGTGGGCCGCGAGGCAATGCTGACCGCCTTTCTGCTGGCCGCGCCGCCGCTCATCACGGCGCTGGTGGTGGGGTTGGTGATCTCGGTCTTCCAGGCGGTCACGCAGATTCAGGAGATGACGCTGGCCATCGTCCCCAAGATGGTCGCGGTGCTGATCGCTTTGGTCGTTGCCTATCCGTGGTTGTTGGAAACGCTCACCAGCTACACCACGCAGATCTTCCAGACCATCCCGTCCGTGGTGCACTGAGCGGCCGCTCCATTCCTCCTTCTCGTTTTCCGTACCGATGGAGCAACCCCCTCCGAGCGCGAACGCGTCCCCGCCCGGGACGCCGCCTTCCGGCACCGATTCCGCCGGCGCGGCCCGGCCCGGCCCGGCCAAGGCCGCCTTCGGCGAGACGATGAGCCGCACGCGGGACAATCTGGACCTCCTCAAGGCGTTCTTCCTGGGTGTGCTGCTCACCGCGGTGATCTACGAGGTGTTCCCGCTGCCGTTCGTGGACGAGCGGCGCGTGACGATGATCTTCGACAATTGGATCTCCGAGGTGATCGTGGCCATGACGCTGTGGTCGCTGTTCATCCTGGCGTTCAAGTACCGGGTCCATCGACGGCATAATGCGGCTCTGCTGGGCTTTCTGAGTCCACAGGTCGCGGAGTTGATGCGCGACGGGGTCAACGCCCGCACCGCGGAGCACGTGCTGGCCGGGCTGCGGCGGATCTTGGCCGGATTGAAAGTGCGCCGCTACGAGGAGTCCAGCATCTTCCGGCGGGTCTTTCGGGTGCTGCACTACATCCGTGCCGTGCCGAAGCAGGAGGGGATCAACGACCTGTTGGACTACCAGGCGCAGATCGACGTGAAGAAGCTCGACGCCAGCTACAGCGTGCTGCACGTCTTCATCTGGGCCATCCCGATCCTGGGCTTCATCGGCACGGTGATGGGGATCGCCGAGGCGGTGCGCGAGTTCTCCGGATTCATCCAGACCGCCGGGGGCGGCGTGCAGTTCAGCACCCACATGCGCTCGGCGCTGGCGGGCGTCACGAGCGGGCTGGGCATCGCCTTCAACACCACCTTCCTGGCGCTGGTGCTGGTGATCCCGGTGATGCTGGCCACCTCCTTCCTGCAGAAGAACGAGGAGGAGTTGCTACTGGCGATCGAGGAGTTCTGCCTGGAGGAACTGCTGCCGTGCCTGAACTTCGTCCCCGCCTACGACCCGATCGAGGAAAGCTTCGACGAGCATCTGCACCGCCTGCAACAGCTTTCCGCGACGTGGCTGGGCCAGTTCGAGCCGCTGATCAAGTCCCTGTCGCTGCAGGTGGACATGGTGCGCCATCAGATGACCGGCATCCAACCGTTGATCAAGGAGTTCACCGACCGGCTGATGAGGCTTCCGCCCGACGGGCCCGATGAGGAGCACGGCGTCTCCCGAGACCCCGTCCCCGGTGAGCGGCGATGAGGCAACGCACGCCGATCACGTTGTTTCCCTTCCTCAGCGTGCTGTTGAGCACGATGGGAATTCTCGCGTTCCTGGCGGTGACGTTCCTGCTCCTCAGCCGCGTGGAGGTGGACGTGCCCGTGCGGGAGCCGATCGAGGTGCGCTGGGTGGGGGCGCCGGAGCACGTGCGGCCGCTGCTGGTGGAATGCCGGGCGGACGAGGTGCGGGTACACGATCCCAACCAGCCCGGCGTGCGCATCTACTCGCAGGAGGACATCCGGGAGGAGGCGCGCACCGTCCGCGACCTGGAGTTCGAGGGGCTGGCGGAGTTGGGGCCGGTAGTGGACCGGGCGCGCCTGTTGCGCCTGCTGAAGTCCCGCATCCGGCGCCGCCCGAGCCTGCAGGCCTCGCTGACCCTGTCCCTGGACCGGCTGGAAGCGGAAAACCTGCGCCTCGGCGAGATCGCCCGCGACGAGCGGTACTACCCGGTGCTGTTGGTCTACCGGGACGGCGTGGAAACCTACGACCTGGTGTCCTACCTCATCGAGACGACCACGCGGCTCACCGTCGGCCTGGAGCCGATGCTGGAAGGCTGGGGGATTCCTTACCGCAACGGTTCGATCTGATCCGCCTCCCGCCCCGGGCGCCGCGTTGGGGGTTCTCTGCTCCGTCATTCTGGCGAACGGGCGGTCGAGCCTTCTATTCGGAGATTCGCCGCCGATACCTCCGGGTCGTATTGCTTTCCGACGGTGAGATGGTCCGCAACGCTTTCTTCGATCGGGAGTTCGAACCATGAAAATCAAGTACTTCATCGAAACCGACACCCTGTACATCGAATTCCGCGGCACGTCGGTTGCCGAATCGAGGGATCTCGACGAAAACACCATCCTCGATCTGGATGCGCAGGGAGGCCTTTGCGCGATCACGGTGGAACACGCGTCGAAGCGGACCGGCATTCCGGAATTCTCATACGAGCAAGTCGCCCCGTGATTCGACCCTCGGCGTTGCCGGGCGGCGGAGGGGCCATGGGGCGGACGAATTAGCCGCTCCGACGATT
>JAPUJL010000445.1 GCA_027296185.1 SAR324 cluster bacterium
GCCCCCGGCAGCCTGCACGGGGCACCGGCCAGCATAGCAGCCTCGGCGCGCCCGGCAACCGCCGCGCGGATGGATGCCGGGGGGCGCCGTGACCTGAGAGCGGGGCCGGAGAGCGGGGCCGCGGAGCGGGGCAGGGCCGCCCGCCGGGGGCGGCCCACTGAGAGCGGCCCCGTGAGACCGATGCCGGCAGCGGTTAGCTCGGCTGGTACTGGGTGTGCTGATTGGGGTTCTTGATCAGGTCGCACACGTCGATGGTATCCTGCGGCGGCGTGGGCGGGAAGCTCTGCATGATGTCGAACCCGTGCCGGTTGTTGGCCCGGCCCAGATGGGCGGGGAAGTAGGTGTGATGGCTGGGGCCATGAATTTTGACCCGCCCCATCGGAGAATCCCACTCGATCCCGCTTTCCAGGGCCTGGGTGAGCGCGACCTTCTCGAAGGTGCCGGCCTTCTGCACGCCCTTGGCCCAGAACCACCAACCCACGTAGCTTTCCACGCCCAGGGGACCGATGTAGAAATTCGGATCGCCGGTCTTTCGCGCGATGCCCTGGCGGAAGCGGCGGTTGGCCGGGTTGTCCACCTCGTCGAAGTAGGGATGGCAGGCGATGATGCCCTCCGATTCCTTGCCGTCCAGGACGATATGCTCCGCGCCGTTGCCGAAGGTCGTGGACATCACCTGGTACCTGTCCTTCAGGCCCGCCGCGGCGAACTGCCGGTAGAAATTGATGTGGGCGCCACCCACCAGGAAGGACATCACGATGTCCGGATTGGCTTCCTGGATGCGGTTGATGGTTGAGTTGAAGTCCGTCACGTTCAGGGGAATGAATTCCTTGGCGCCGGCCACGTGGGTCCCCTTCGGGGCACCCGCCACGGGGTCCATGCCACCCCCGTTGCGCCAGAAGATGTCCCACCACTTCCACGAGATGTGCCCGAAATTGTAGTCGGCACCGATGGTGTAGCACTTCGAGCCATAGTCCTTCAGCCCCAGCCTGGCCAGCGGCCCCATCTTCTGGAAGGGTGTCTCGCCCACCACGAACACGTCCTTGTCGCAGACGCCGCCTTCGTAGTTGATGTTGTAAAAATAGAGCTGCTCGAACTCGTTGATCACGGGGCGCACCGCCTCTCGTGCCGCCGAGGTCACGGCGCCATGGATGATGACCACCTCGTCCTCGAGAATCAGCTTGCGGGCGAACTGAGGATATTTGGCGATGTCCGACTGCGTGTCGTACTGGATCAGGTTCAGTTCCTTGCCCAGCAACCCGCCCTGCGCGTTGATCTCCTGCACCGCCAGTTCGGTGGCCGTAATGCAGAGGTTGCCGTAAATGTTGATCACGCCCGTCTTGGGGAGCAGGCTGCCCACGTTCACCGTCCCTGCCGCGCGGGCGGTGCGGGAGATATAGGGGAATCCGGCAACGCCCGCTGAAGCCACGCCCAGTGTGGCGGCAGCGGACTTGACGAAGTTCCGTCGAGTCATCTTCTTACGCATCGGTTTCGTCTCCTCGTTCGGGTTTGCGGTTGAATGCCGGCCGGAGGCGGGGCTGCCTTGCAGGCCACCGCGGCCCGCCGCCGGAATCTCCGGGAGCTGCCGCCCACCAGGGTGCTCCCGTTGCCAGATTCCATGCTCCGCCCGGTACCGGCACGGCTCGCCTGGGGCCTGCGATGAGTTCGATTCGTCTTCGTCCGGCCCGCGGCCCGGACCACTGGAACGGTGCGGCAAATTGCAGTTCTGAAGACCGGCCCCGTTGCCTTGCCGGGCGCCTACCGCAAGCCGGATTCCCCAAACCCTGGATTCGGGAGTCCCATATATAGAGGCCGTCCCCCGAATTGCAAGCGGTATCTGGCGGTAATTGGGGGGAGGCCGGAGGAGACCCGCCACGCCACCGCGCCGGTTCCGGGCTTGCTCGATAGCCCACATCGTTGCATATAAAAGGATGGCACTCTAAGGTGTCCGCCGCGGATCGATATCGGTGTGTGTTGCGACGTTCACGGCCGGGAAGTCCCTATCGCCGGGTCCCGGTCCCCGATCCCACGCTGGGGGAGACGCTTCATGGCACAAGCCGGAAAATCGGTGCGGTGCGACGCCTGCCCCATCCTGTGCAACATCCGGCCGGGCAAGACGGGCTCCTGCGACCGCTACGGCAACGTGGACGGCGTATTGACGCGCACCGACCCCCTGGTCGTCGCACAGCGCACCGCGGAGCAGGACGGCAAGCTGGTGCCGTTCCTCGCCGCGGCGGAGGAGTGGGACGGGGCCATCGCCCCGGGCGCCGAATCGTTCGTCACCGGCATCGGCGCGAGCACGACCTACCCCGACTACAAGCCGGCGCCGTTCATCGTGTCCAGCACCCACGAGGGCGTGGACATGGTGACGGTGGTCTCCGAGGCGATCTTCAGCTACTGCGGCACCAAGGTGAAGATCGACACCGACCGCTACCTGGGGCCTGAGCAATCGCCCGTGCTCAGCGAGCGCGAGCCGGTGGGCCACGTGACCACGGCCGAGTACGGCTCCCAGATGCTCTCCCTGGGCGGCGTCCGCCACCTGACCGGGGGCGGCAAGGAGGAGGGCCGCGTCACCTGCCGGGTGATGGAGGAGCTGTGCAACAAGCGTCCGGTGCCCCTGACGATCGAGGGCGGCGCCGAGCTCGTCATCCAGGCGGGACAGCCCCCGGTGATCAACGGCGAGCGGGAGGAGCGCATGCGCGTGGGGTGCGGCTCGGCGGCAATCGGCATGTTCGCGTTGCAGTGGTATCGCCATCTGGACGAAGTGATCGTGGTGGACGATCAGATCACCGGGGTGCTGAGCGAACACCAGGCGGGGCGTTACCTGAACATTCCCCTTTCGGGCATCCGCGTGCGTGGGAAGCGCTCCACCCCCGGCCGGTACTTTCAGGTGGCCGAATCGGGCCTCGGCTGGGGCGGCACGGACATCGTCGATCCGCTCAGCATCATCGAGTCCATCGACCCGCGCAAGGCGCGCCCGGGGCTCCGGCTGCTGATGGTGAGCACCACGGGCGAGGACGCGGAGTACTTCGAGCTGGACGGCGATCTGCGCCCCACGCCCGCCGAGATGCCCGATGCGGTGACGCGGGTGGTGCAGCGCATCGCGGACAATTGCGAGCCGGCCAAGGCGGCCGTGCTGTTCATGGCGGGGGCGGGCGGCTCTCTCCGGGCGGGCGTGACGGAAAATCCCGTCGAGCTCACCCGCTCGGTGAAGGACGCCCTGACGCGGGTCACCTGTGGCGGCGCGCCGGTGTATGTCTGGCCGGGCGGGGGGATCACCTTCATGGTGGACGTGACCCAGATGCCCGAGCGGGCCTTCGGCTCGGTGCCCACCCCGGCCATCGTCGCCCCCATCGAGTTCACCATGGCCCTCGACGACTACCGTCTCATGGGCGGCTACGTCGACAACGTCGTGCAACTGAGCGACGTCGTCAGCCGCCCGGGCGTACGCGCCACCCAATGGCACGAGGAAAATCCGTGGCCCTACAGCCCCGCCCGCGCCCGCAACAGAAGCCACTAGGCGCCGGCGGATCCCGGGCGGCTCTGCTGCCCGGCGGGCGGCTGCACCTGCAGCACGGCCCCATCGATCTGATCGCCGGAGCCCAGGCAGAACCGGAGCACGTCCGCCTTGCGTATGCGCAGGCCCGGGCCTGCTTTTCCGGCGTGCTGGAGGGGCTGGTGCCGCAGCTGACAGTGTTGAAGACCCCGCTGGGCACCGAACGGCCGACGGTTTCGGGAGCGGTGGCCCGGCGGATGATCGAGGCGGCCTGGCCCTTCCGGGAGACGTTCGTGACGCCCATGGCCGCCGTTGCGGGCGCCGTGGCGGATACCGTGCTCGTGGCCATGACCGCCGGGCGCGGTCTGGATCGGGCCTACGTCAACAACGGCGGGGACATCGCGCTCCACCTGACCGGCAACGCCCGCTACACGGCCGGCATCGTGGAACGAGTGGACGCGCCGGAGATCGCCGGAACCCTCGACTTCGGCGCGGATTCCCCCGTGCGCGGGCTCGCCACCAGCGGCTGGCGGGGGCGCAGCTGGTCCCTGGGGATCGCCGATGCGGTGACGGTGCTCGCCCGCACGGCGGCGGAGGCGGATGTGGCGGCCACCCTGATCGCCAATGCCGTGAACGTGGAGCACCCGGCCATCGTCCGCGCAGCGGCCAGCGAGGTCTTCGAGGAGGGCGACCTGGGCGACCGGCCCGTCACCGTGGAGGCCGGAGCCTTGCCCCTGGCGGCGGTGGCGGAAGCCCTGGCCGCCGGCGTCGCCGAAGCGGAAACGTTCCTCGCCCGCGGCCTCATCATCGGG
>JAPUJL010000446.1 GCA_027296185.1 SAR324 cluster bacterium
GAGGGTGGATTCGTCCACCTGCGGCGCGGCCTCCGCCGGAGTGGCGTCAGGCGGCGTAGCGTCAGGAGGCACGGCCCGCGCCGGGGCGGCCTCTCCCTGCAGCTCCTCGCTGAAATCCACTTCGGGCACCGCCGCCGCGGCCGCCTGGGTGCGCTCGCCGGCCTCCTGCAGGAATCCCAGGATTTCCGAATCCAGCACTTCCATGTCCGCCAAGGGGTCCATCCCCTCGTCACGCAAGGACTGGGACTTCTTGTAGTCGTAGGCGGAGCCGATCAAGTCCACCATGTCGAGGTGCTTGCTCACCTGCTGCTGCACGTCGCTGGCCTCGAAGGGTTTGCGGATCACCCCGTCCACGTGCAGGGCTTGCAGGTCGCTCGGCTCGATGCGGTCCTTGGAATTGGCGAGCAGCACCATCGGTACCGTGGCGAACGACGCGTCCGCCCGCAGCTCCCGGCAGACCGCATATTCCCGCTGCTGGTCCGCGTTGCTGATGAGGATCAAATCCGGCATAAGGGTCCTGGCCCGCTCCACGTACTCGCCCGGGTCGAACTCGTGGTGGAGCGTCAGCCCGTCCAGATCGAGCGCAGAGGCGATCAAGCCATGGATGATCGAATTTTCTTCCAATATAAGGACCGACTTGTTCATGGCTCAATTCTCCGCACGTCGTCGCCGAGCACTGCAAGGATCGTCTAGAAATTGATAGTGCGATTCCGCTGAAAACTCAAGGCAATGGAACCCGGTTTCCGCGGGTCCCGGAATCATGAACATTCTCACCCGCTACCTTGCCGCCACCTTCCTCAGAAATCTCGTCTCTACCCTGTTCGTCCTGATTTCCCTGGTGCTGCTGGCCAATCTCTTCGCCGCCATCGAGGAGGTGCTTTCCGGTTGGCGCGAACTGCTGGCGTTCCTGGAGCGGATGGCGCGCAGCATACCGGGCGTGGTGGAAATGCTGCTACCCATGGCCGTGCTGATCGCGGCGATGTTCACCTTCATCGGCTTCGCCCGCAACTCGGAACTCATCGCCATGAAGACCGCCGGCAGCGGACCCTGGCGCCTCACCGCCCCTCTACTGGTCGTGCTGGTGCCCGTCGCCGTGGCCGGTTACTACAACCAGAATTATCTGTACGCACAGCTTAACCCGCCGGGGCGCGAAAATCAGCAGGCGGCGCAGGCCCGGCACCAGTGGCGGAGCGTGGCCGATGGAGTGGTCTACTTCGACCGCGTCGACCGCCGACGGCGCATCGTGTTCGGCGTGCGGGGCTTCCGCTGGGGCGGCACGCCCTTCCGCATCCAGGAGATCCAACAAATCCGCCGTGGCCGCCCCACGGCCGAAGGCTGGCGGCTGAGCGGCATCACCGTGCGGCGGCAGAGCGGCGGGCAATGGACTTTGGAACGCGAATCCGCCCGCGAGGTTTCCGACACGGAGGTTCCGGGCGTGTTCGAGCCGGCCGATTTCGACCCCCGCCATGTGCCGTTTTGGGAGTTATATCAGGAATTCCGCCGCCGCGAAATGAACGGCGAGCGTGTTGCTGTTTATAAACTGGAATGGTATCAGAAACCTGCGGCCCTGTTTGCGCTGGTGGTGATGGCATTGCTCGGCGTGGCCCTGGTGCAATCCTCTCCTCGCAGAGGGCGATTGGGCCTGGAGACGAGCATCACGCTCCTCATGGGGGTGATGTTCTGGCTGGCCATGCAGATCTTCTTCATGCTGGGTAAGGGCGAATTCGTCCCGCCGATCGCCGCGGCTTGGATGCCCAACTTGATCTTTCTCGGCATCGGTTACGTCCTCTACCGGCGGTCGTTTTAGGCACCCGCGGCCTTGGCCGGACCCATTCGACCGGGGCTTCACGGAACTGGATAGAGTGAGCCCGGATGGTCATGTTCTTGCTTTAACAGTGATCGGGCGGACGGAGGAGATTCCCATGTGCAGCCTCCGGAGCGCCGCCCGCTCCAGCCTGGGCGCGGGGATTCCATGCGGGCGGTCCCGGCTGAGCAAACTCGTCGGCAGCGAACTCTGGAAGGGGAAATGCCCGTGGTGCAGTTTCTGCGAGACAAGGAAATCTTCGCAATCGGCGGGGGAAAGGGCGGCACGGGCAAGAGCTTCGTCGCCTCCAACCTCGCTATTGTTCTGGCGAAGAGCAACAACCGCACGTTGTTGATCGATGCCGATCTCGGCGGGGCGAATCTGCACACCTGCCTCGGCATCCCGTCCCCCAACGTGACGCTCTCCGACTACATCCAAAACCCCGCGATGCGGATCGAGGATGTGGTCGTCGACACGCCTCTGCGCAACCTCCATCTGATCAGCGGCGCCCAGGACATCCTGGATATCGCCAACCCCAAGTACACCCAGAAAGTGAAGCTGCTGCGGGCGATCCAGTCCCTCGACGTGGATTTCATCGTGCTCGATCTGGGCGCGGGCACGAACTTCAACACCCTCGATTTCTTCCTGGCGGCGGACAAGGGGATCATGGTGGTCGTGCCGGAACCCACGTCGATCGAAAACGCCTACCGCTTCATCAAGGCCGCCCTGTACCGCAAGCTCAAGTTGCTGGCCAGCGAGCCGCGGATCAAGGAAGCGATCGACAAGGCCATGGACAAAAAGAACGCCCTCGGCCTACGCACCCCGGCGGAACTGGTCGAATACGTGGGCCAGTTGGACCGGAGCGTGGGCGAGCGGATGATACAGGAGGTGGGGCGCTTCCGGCCGCGCCTGGTGCTGAATCAGGTGCGCTCCTTCGGCGACGTGCGCATCGGCTATTTAATGCAAAACGCCTGTCTGAAGTACTTTGGAGTACGGGTTGATTTTTTGGGCTATATCGAAAATGATGACGAGGTCTGGCAATCTATCCGGAAGCGGGAGCCGATCGCTCTGAATGGGGGTTATAGCCGTATCGCCCAGAGTTTTCAGACGATCGCGCAAAACCTGACCCACAATCTCCAGCTGAAACCGGAGTGAGCGCCTGAAAAGACCCATTGCCCTCGCCCGAGAGAGCAGATGAAATCCTTCCGTTCCCAAAACTACTACGAGATCTTGGGAATCTCTCGGTACGCCTCGCCGGAAGAAATTCGCCACGCCTACGAGTTGTCCCGCCAGACATTCATGCAGAACTCTCTGGCCACCTACTCCCTGTTTTCCGAGGAGGAAAACGAGGAGATCCTCGAGCTGATCTCCCAGGCCTACGAGACTCTGCTCAACGCCGACCTGCGGCGCGATTACGACTATTTCCTGGACAGCGGCGATCAGGGATCGCACCAGGCCTGGGTCGCCTGGCGGCCGGCACGGCCCACCGCCGAGCGAAGCCCGCCCCCATCGGCCAAGCCGGCAGCCGGCGAGGCTGCGTCCGATTCGCCCCCGGCTGCGGCTCAGGCCGCGCACGCGTCCCCTGCGCCGGAATCCGCCGCAGTGGGCACGCCCCCCCAACCCAAGGCGGCTTCCGGAAAATTGGACCTGGAGGGGTTCGTCGATTCGGTGGAGAGCTTCAATGGCACCGCCCTGCGGAGAGCGCGGGAGATGCAGGGGATGAGCGTGCGGGACATCTGCGACCAGACCAAGATCCGCCAGACCTACGTGGAGTATATCGAGAACGAGAACTTCTCGGGGCTTCCCGCCGAGGTGTACGTGAAGGGGTTCGTGAAGCTGATGGCCGATTCCCTCGCCCTGCCCGCGGAAAAAGTCGCCCGCGAATACATGGTCCGCTACCGGGAAGCCACCCGCAAACCGGCATAGCCCGCCCGGCCCCCGCGTCCCATCGGTTCAGTCAATCCGCCCCCAGGGCGGCCCACCCGGGCCGGCTCCTGTTTTATCGTTTACATCGTTTTTCCATTCGCATGGTCCAGGGGAGTCCTCTACCCCCGAAGAGATACCAGGGAAGACCGAAGCGGTCGATAAGCCGGGTTCTGTACCCTCCGGGGAGGAGGGCCGCGACCATTTATCTGGGCGCACCGTTACCGATGCGCTCGAGCACCCTACCCGGCGGCTAGGCGAGCAACCATCATCGCCGCCTTATTTGGGCTTGCTCCGAATGGGGTTTACCCTGCCGGCCCCGTCACCGGGACCGCGGTGGGCTCTTACATTAAGGCCCGAAGGCCCCCACCATTTCACCCTTACCTGTGAGCGCGGACGAGCCGGCTCCATCGGCGGTATGTTTTCTGTGGCACTTTCCTTGGGGTCGTCCCCACTGGCCGTTAACCAGCATTCTGCTCTGCGGAGCCCGGACTTTCCTCCCCCCGCCCGAGGGCGGGGAGCGGCCGCGTTTCCCGCTCCGGCATTCCCTGGCACGGATCATCTTACCGCCGGACGGCGCGGCTCTCAAGTCTGCAGCGAGTGGGGTGGTCCGCCCCGGGAATTCTCGGCCGTTTCCAGTTCGGCTGGGATGGGGAAGCGGAACTCGCGCAAGGCGGATTCCCACAGCGCGTCGGGCAGCGGATTGTATGGCCGCGGCCGTTCGCCCTCCACGACCTCGCCCCACTGCCGCTCGCCGATTCGAAACCTGAATTCCGGCAGGCTTCGGCTCCGCGCTTCGATCGGCCCGTCAATTCCGATGAACTCCGCGGCCTGGCCCCAGGTCAGGACGGCGGGCCGCACCGCTCCCAGCATCGAGCCCGGCTTCCGCATCCGGCCCTGTAGTGGGCGGCGGGGCCGGGCTATCACAGAGAGCCGGCGATCGAACCGCGGAAGTGACCGTCTGGCGCTCATCCCCATAAGCGAATGATCGCGGCGCCGGCCATGATGGTCAGGCTGCCGGGCCAGATGGCCCGCACCCGGGCCCGCTCGTGAAACACCACGTAGCCGACGGCCAGGGCGAAGAGGATCTCCACCTGCTTCACCGCCTCGACGTAGGAGCTGAGGGTGAGGGTATAGGCCACCGCCGTCAGCAGGATGGAGACCGCCGCGAAGGCGCCCAGGGCCAGGAAATCCATCCAGAAGCGGGCGATGCTGGCGAAGTGCTTTCCCGAGCGGTAGAGGGTGTATGGGGTGATCACCGCAGTGGCGAACAGGTAGGCGATCAGGGTGCCGAAGTAGGGATCGGACGACAGCACCAACTGCTTCATCAGAACCACCGATGGCGCCAGGAACGCCGCGGAGAGCAGCGTGTACCGCTGACCCGGATCGGTGACGATCGCCAGCAGCGGCGCCCACAGCGAGGTGCGGGTGCGCTCCGCATTGATCAGGTACACCCCGCCCAACGACACCGCGACGCCCGCCGCCCCCGCCAGGGACGGGGTCTCGTCCAGCCACAGGAATCCGTAGACCACCACCAGGATCAGGCTCAACTTCCAGATCGGCGTGACGAGGGAGATGTCCGAGACCTTGAGGGCGCGGGAGAGGCTCAGGGTCGCCGCGGTCTGGGTGATTCCGAAGAATAGGCAGGTCCACCAGAATCCCTCGCCGATCTCGGGGATGCCGTGCCAGGCGCTGACCACGGCGGCGAAGGGCACCAGAAACGCGAAGCGCCCCCACACGTTGATCGTGTCGTCCAGGGCATGGCCGATCCGCTTCATGGTCATGTTCCGCAGTACCTGGAACAAGCCGCTGGCCAAGGCGAGGACGAACCACATCTGGAGTCTTCAGCGCTTGCGGATGGATTGCAGGCGCAGTGACCGGCGCGGCGCCCGCCGCGGGGACGGACCGTGGCATCCCCGTGCCGCCCTGCTCACGATCGCCCACCTGCTGCGCCGCGCTTCGCTGCCAGCCAATGGCGGACGCAGGCGGCATGGTCGATCGTCACCCGCTCGCCGCGCACGCGGATCCCTTCCCCCGCAACCTTCCCCACCCAGCGGTCGAGGGTCTCCTCGGGGATGAACCCGAGCCCCTGGCCCAGCAACCGCAAAAAGCCCCGGCCCCCGACGGTCTCCCAGCGGCACTCGGTGCGCTCGGGCGTGGTCTCGAGCACCACGAGCCGCAGGCGTATCGGCCGCTTGGCCAGGGCGGGAAACGCCGTGATGGCGGCCTCGAACCGCACTTCCCCGGCCGACAGTTCCACGTTGCGCACGGCCACCGCACCCGGAGCGCCCCCGGCCAATCCCCGGTTGGCGAGGGCCTGCAGCAGAGCCAGCAGGGCATTGGGCGGCGCAAGGGACAGTGGAACGGTCATGGGCACGATTCAAGCTCGCGGCGGATTCCACGGGATCGGCCGGAAGCCGGCGGGAGCGCCGGCGCCTGGGCGCCACGCCGCGGAGGCAGTCGGTCAATCTCTCCCCGCATCGCCGTCGACGGTGATTTGGATGGTCCCACGGGCGGTTTCCAGGACTTTCCGAAAGCGCTCCAGGGCCGGGTGCAGCCGCTCGGGGCAGCGCTCGATCCGCAGGTGAATCTTGTGCTCGGCCCCCGCGCCCGACTCAATCTCGCCCCGCAGCAACAGCTCGCCGCCGGCGGCCGGGTGGTCCAGCCGCGCCAGCACGCGGAAGCCGCCGGGCTCCAGCTTGACTTCCCGCAACTGGAGGTGTGGCCCCGCGCCGCCGCCCTCGGCCAGCCAAGCGGCGATCAGGTGATTGAGCACCGACAGCAGATCGTTCACGGGCCGCCGTCCCCGGTTGCATCCGCTCCGCCAACGCCGGACCCGGCGGCGCCCTCCCCCTTCAGCCAGCGGGAGACCCGGCCCGTCATCTCGCGCCAAGGGCCATCCCCCGCCGATTCCGGGTCGATAGCGAGGTGCCGCGGATAGCGGCGCCAGCCGGGCAGGTACACGGGATGGAAGGACAGGCCCGCCCCGAACCGACGGCGGTACTGGAGCAGGGCCTGGGTGGAAATCAGCTGGTCCCCTTCCACGTGGAAGATCAACTGGGGAGCCCCCTCCATCGCCGCCGGCGGGCCGTCTGGCCCAGATCCGCCGCCCGTGCGGGCCTCCGGAGTATCCTCCGGCCGGGGCAGGCGTTCGATCAAATCCAACAGCGCCCCAAAGGCGGCCATGGACGTGGCCCAGCGAAACCGGTAAGCCCGTGGCGCGAAGCTGGGCAGCAGCAACGATTTGGGCAGCAGCGTGCGCCCCATTCTCAACAAGGGTGCGCCAAGGCCCTTCACGCCGAAGGCCGGGGCCAGGTACACCGCCCGCCGCCAGGGGATGCCGCGCTCCTCGCTCCACACCGCGGCCAACACCGCCCCGAGGGAATACCCGAACACCGAGACGGCAGCGCCGGGCCACCGCTCCTGGACGGCATCCCGGGCCCCGTCGACGTCCGCCAGCCAGTCCGCCGCGCTCACGCGGCGCCACAGCCGGGAGTCTCCAGCACGGTGACCGGCGAGCGCGATCGATGCCACGGCAAACCCTTCCCCCAAGAAATAATCCCGCCACGCGCCCATCCGGGCCGGAGCGAGATTTAGGCCGTGCAGCAGGAGAAAGACTTCGGAACCCGGGCCGGGCTCCGGAGGGTCGTGGAGCGAGAGCTCACGGCTGCCACTTCGCCCGTTCCTGGGATTTTCGCGCGCGGATTTCATGGCCGAGGGCGTGCAGCCGTTCCAGGTGGCGCTGGACGGGGCGCCATTCCCAACCCGGGTTCGATTCCTCCGTGGACTTGAGTGCCTCCAATTCGGCTTGCCACTCGTTCAGGAGGTCGAACAGGGACATTTTCTCGATGGGAAGGGTGTCGGATTCCGTGGCTGCGTTCATGAACTTCTCGTCCGTGGTGATTCCGATGCGGAAAGCCCCTCCGCCGCGGGCGCACGGGGCCACCCTCCCCCGCGGGTGCCCCGCATCCGCCGGGAGCGGGAGGGCGGGAAGCAAGCGCCAGACGGGAGGGTCCGCGCTAGCGCTTGGAAATCGGCTTGTACATCCGCTCGTTGGCGCCGACGTAGATTTGCCGCGGGCGCCCGATCCTCGTGTGCGGCGAGCGGTTCGCCTCCCACCAGTGGGCCATCCATCCCGGCAGGCGGCCGATGGCGAACATGACCGTGAACATGTTCACCGGAATGCCCAGCGCCCGGTAGATGATCCCGCTGTAGAAATCGACGTTCGGATAGAGCTTTCGCTCGACGAAATATTCGTCGTGGAGCGCCGCCTCCTCCAGTTCCCCGGCGATCTGCAGTAGCGGATCGTTCACGTTCAATTTGGCCAGCACCTGATCCGCCGCCTTCTTGATAATATTGGCCCGCGGATCGAAGTTCTTGTACACCCGGTGGCCGAAGCCCATCAGCCGGAAGCCGGAATCCTTGTCCTTGGCCATTTCCAGCGCCTTGGAAACCGGCCGGCCGCTGTTGTCGATCTCCGTGAGCATCTCCAGCACCGCCTGGTTCGCGCCCCCGTGCAGCGGCCCCCACAAGGCGGCGATCCCCGCCGAGATGGAGGCGAACAAGTTTGCCTGGCTGCTCCCGACCAGCCGCACCGTGGAGGTCGAGCAGTTCTGCTCGTGGTCGGCGTGCAGGATGAACAAGGTGTCCAATGCGCTCGCCACCTCGGGCGAATTCTTGTACGGCTCGGCCGGGACCGCGAACATCTGATTGAGGAAGTTCTCGCAGTATTCCAGCGAATTATCCGGGTAGATGAAGGGCTGCCCGATGGATCTCTTATAGGCGAACGCGGCGATGGTGGGGAGCTTGCCCAGCAACCGGAACATGGATAGGCGAAACCCAGGCTCCGTGGACTCGTCGCTCTGCTGGTAGAAGGTGGACAGGGCGCACACTACCGACGACAGGATCGCCATCGGGTGGGCGTCCTTGGGAAACGCGGAGAAGAACTGCCGCATGTCCTCGTGGAGCATGGTGTGCCGCGTGACGTTGTCGCGGAACTCGTCCAATTCCGACTGCGACGGCAGTTCCCCGAAGATGAGTAGATAGCTCACCTCGAGAAAGCTGGAGTGGGCGGCCAACTCCTCGATGGGGTACCCCCGGTAGCGGAGAACGCCCTGCTCGCCGTCGAGAAATGTAATGCCGCTCTCGGTGGAACCGGTGTTGGCGTAGCCGTTGTCCATGGTGATGGCCCCGGTCGCGCCGCGCAGATTGCCAATGTCGATGCCGACCTCGCCTTCGCTGCCCACGACCACCGGCAATTCCACCTTCTTGCCGTTGACTTCGATCGTTGCCGTTCGGTCCATTGAAGTTCTCCTTGCAGAATTCGTCGCGACGCGTTGCGTGCGCATGAGCGGCAACCGTACCTGTACCTGACCTGTTAATTCATCATAGCATCGCCCGGCGGATCGCGGCACACGGGTTCGTTCCGACCCGCAGTGGCCGATCCCCCAAGGCCGATCCCCGCTCCGCGGCCGTTACCCGCCGGGAGCCCTCGATGCTAGGCACCGCCGGTGGAGCCGGTCCTACCATGAGCCGCCGCAAATATCCAAGCGCCCGCGCCACCGCCCGGCGCCCAACCGGGAGTCACTCAGCGCAGGGGAATCTGGAACTTTTTGGATTTGCGGTACAGCGTCGCCCGGCTGATGTGCAGCAACTCCGCGGCAAGGGACACGTTGCCCGCCGTGGATTCGAGGGCTTGGCGGATCGCCTGGGCCTCCAATTGTTCCAGGGATACCACCCTGGCGCGCACCGGTACCTCGGGGGGCGATGGGGATGCAGCGGAAAGTGTCGGGGGCGCGGGCGGCGGGGTGGTCGCGGCGGAGATGGCGAGCACGGGAAAATCGCGAAGTTGGAGCAGTTCCGATTCCGAAAGCACCACCGCGCGGTAGATGATGTTCTCCAATTCGCGGACGTTGCCGGGCCAATCGTAGTCCAGGAGGGCCTGCTCCACCTCCCGCGTCAGCCCGGTCACTGGGCTTTCCTCATGGCCCGCGAAGCGGCGGAGGAAGAACTGGGCCAGCTCGAGGATGTCCTCCTTCCGCTCCCGCAGGGAAGGCAGCAGGATCGGGAACACCGCCAGCCGGTAATACAGATCGTGCCGGAACAGCCCCTTCCGCACCGAATCGCCCAAATCCCGATTGGTCGCGGAAATAATGCGTACGTTGACCTTGCGCGTCTGTCCCCCCACCGGCTGGATTTCCTTCGTCTGTAAGACACGCAGCAGCTTGGCCTGGAGGCTGGGGTTCAGCTCGCCCACCTCATCCAGAAGCAGCGTTCCGCCCTGGGCCTCCTCGAACTTGCCGATGCGGCGGCTGATGGCGCCGGTGAAGGCGCCCCGCTCGTGGCCGAACAGCTCGCTCTCCAGGAGCGCCTCGGGGATCGCCGCGCAATTGATCGCCACAAAGGGCTTGTCCCGATAATCGCCGTGGGTGTGGATCGCCCGGGCGATCAGTTCCTTGCCCGAGCCGCTCTCGCCCTCGAGCAGAATGGTGATATCCCGGCTGCTCACCATGCGGACGAGCTTTTTCACCTGAGTCATGGCCGGACTGCGGGACACGATGTCGGGAAAATGGCGATCCTTCTCGACGAGCTTGGCCCTGAGTTGCTCGACCTCTTCCTTCAGCCCGACGGTCTCCAGGGCGTTGCGCATGGCCATCCGCAGATTGTCGAGGCCGTTTGTCTTGCGCACGTAATCGTAGGCGCCCTCCTTCAGGCAGGCCACGGCCTCCTCGGTGGTTCCGTGGGCGGTCATGACGATCACGCTGGCGGGCTTGTTCCGATGGTTGATGCGGCGGAGTGTCTCCAGCCCCGTGATCCCCGGCAGCCGGAAATCCAGCAACACCACGTCGATCGGGTGGCCGTCGTTGAGGGATTCCAGCGCCGCCTCGCCGCTGTTGGCGATCGACACGTCGCAACCGGCACGCTTGAGATGGTACTCCAACAGCTTGCACACGTTCGGGTCGTCGTCGACGACGAGCACCTTCGGTGCGCGAAGCAGGCCTTCCGGGAGGAAATCCTGCTGGCCGTCGGAACCGGTGGCTTCCAAGGTTGGACCCCTCGAAGGATCGCGGCAGGCCGCGCTCCGCCCGGACTCACGCCGAACCGCGGCGGACCTTCCCATGAGCGCCGCAGCTCACCGGGCGGTGGGCATCTATTTTGGCATAGCGGGAGAACGGAGTGAATAGGCGCCCAACAGGGGCTTAGAAACGGGCCAGCAGCAGGCGGATGCTGTGCACGAACTCCGGATAGGGCTCGTCGGTGTCGATGATCAGGTCCCAAATCCCGGGTTCCACGTGCACCAGTTTGTTCAACGTCGTATGGGCCGGGGTCGGCTCCGTGGGAAACCGCAGGCCGATCCGTTGACGCCGCACGGTCTCCGGCGCGGCCAAATGGATCAGGCGGGCACCCATCGCCTTGCAATAGAAAAGTTCCTTGCGGGTCAGGATGCCCGTGATCACTAGACGGCTGGGCCGGCTCATCCGCACTGTGCGCATCAGACGGCGATGGAACGGGCGAATCCAGCACAATGGCTCCGCCCGCTCCCGCTCGATTCGGTAGCGGGCCAGCAGTTGCCCGGCTTCCGCGCTGTATCCCTTCACGCCCAGTTCCGCCTCCAACCGCATCCGCGGGTGGGAGGCCATGCTCATCGGCAGCGCGCCGAATTCCGAGCACATCAGCCGCGCCACGGAAGTCACGCCGGCCCCCGGCAGCCCGGTGAACCCCATCAGGCGTGTGCGCGGTTGCCGGGATGGACCGGCGGTAGGCCGGACGGACGGTCGATTCAGATTTTCCATGCGGTGCTTTCCGGTGCGCGGACGAATGCCGACGAGGAGAAATGGCCCGGAGCCAGGCGGGTTGTCCAGCGCGCACGCGCCGTATCGGCGAAGCGCCGGATCCATTCGAAGGCCAGTTGCTGGGCCTCTGCTCTTGATTTGGGCTCCCGCAGCCGCTGGAAGCGGCGAATGGCTTTGATTTGATAGAGCAAGAAGCGCTTCTCGATCGATGGATGGCTCATCGGATACCTCCTCGGAGAGGATGAAACCCGCAACAGGCGGCGGCATGGGCCGCAGCCCATATCCTGGGGTAAGCTAAGCAATATCCGTTCCGGGGGTCGGCGCTGTCGGGCAGGTGCGCGTTGCCAAGGGAATCCCAGCTGGGCTAAAATCGGCAGGGGGATTCAAGGCGTTTGAACGAGGAAGGAATTTCGTCCTATGACCGGCAAAGTGCGGGAAAAGTCCTACTACCGGATCACGTTCTCCAACGAGGCCTCCAAGGAGAACGAGCTGTACCAGGTGTGTGCCCGGCACGTGTCCGCGTCGGACCTCTACGGGCTGCTGGAGATCTCCGGCTTCATCTTCCCCGACTCGAAGATCGTCTATAATCTCGGCGAAGAGCGAATCAAACGCGAATTCGAGAACGTCAAGCGCACCTGGATCCCCTACCACGCCATCGTGCGCATCGACGAAGTGCCCGATTCGGCGGACAGCGAGATCAAGATCGTCTCTCTGGACTCCGTGCGCGATTCCTCCAGCCGCAAGCTCGTCGAAAAACCCGACTAAGGGCTCCGCCCGAAATTAACGTTCTCGCGCCCGTGGCGGCGGCCGGACGGCTTCCGTAGCGGGCCGCGGCCCCGGCCGCCGGCCCCAGTCGACGGCCGGCCCGATCGGGCGGTCGCCTGGCCGCGCGATCACGGGAATGTTCTCCAGACTACGGACAATCCGGTTGAAATATTATGAACTGAAGGATGCGCTTCCATGCATTGCGGGTTGCCGCCGGCGCCCCAGGGAGCGGCGATTTTCTCGCCCCGAGAACTCGACAAGCCAAGGGGAATCGCAATGATTCCAATCGCGACAATCGGAAACTTGACCCGCGCGGGGTGGGCGGTGTGCGTCGTGTGGCTGTTGGGCGCCTGCTCGCTCCAGTCGGCGCCGCCCACCACGTTCAAGGTCACCATCGCCAACGTCTCCGACTTGAGCGGCGAGGACACGGTGATCTCCACGGGAGTGGCCATCACCCACAACGCCAATTTGCGCCTTTTCGAGGCGGGGCTCCCGGACAAGGAGATGGGCCTGGAAGGCATTGCGGAAGACGGACACAAGTGGCCCCTCAACGCCTACCTTAAGCGGAGGCGCGAAGTATTCGATCAGGTC
>JAPUJL010000447.1 GCA_027296185.1 SAR324 cluster bacterium
GGGATGGGCTGCGGTGATTTCCACCCGATGGAATGCCCCGGCCTTCGCCTGGCCCTCGTTGATCAGCACCACGCCGTCCACCTCGGGACCCTGGAAGGCGGCCCGGCCCCGCAGCAGCAGGTCGGTCTCCTCCGAGTAGCCCTCGACGAGCACCGAAAGGCGCTCGCCGATGCGGGCAGCGTTCTTTCTCGCCGAGACGGCCTGTTGGGCTTCCATCAACGCCTGGCGGCGGGCGTGCTTGACCTTTGCCGGGACGGGATCGCCCAGTTGCGCCGATTTGATGTTGTCCTCGTGGGAGTAGGCGAAGACCCCCACATGGTCGAACCAGCCCTCCTCCACGAAGGCGAGCAGCCGCTCGAACGCGGCATCGCCCTCGGTGGGAAAGCCGGTGATGAACGTGGTGCGCAACGCCAGCCCCGGGAGACGCACCTTGAACGATTCCAGCTTGGCGCGGATTTCGGCCGCGGCGATGCGGCGGTTCATGTCCCGCAGCACACCGTCGTCGATGTGCTGAAAGGGCATGTCCAGGTACGGGACGATGTGCGGACTTTCCGCCAGGGCCTCGAGCTCGGATTCGCCGAAGGTATTGGGGTACGAGTAGAACAGGCGCACCCAGAATTCGCCGTCCAGCTCTCCGATGGCGCGCATCAGCTGCAACAGGCTTGCCCCGTCCCCCCGGTCGACCCCGTAGGACGAGGTGTCCTGGGAGATCAGGTTGATCTCTTTCACGCCGCGGGCGGCATACTCCCGGATGTCCTCGACGATCGAGACCACGGGGCGGCTGCTGAAATAGCCCCGCAAAAACGGGATGTTGCAGAAGGAGCACATGTTCGAGCACCCCTCCGCGATCTTCACGTAGACGTAAGGCTGCGGGGTGGTCTGGACCCGCTCCAGGGATTCGTAATGGGCGTAGTGGGGCTTGGGCAGCAGCCGCACGCCCCGCCCCTCGATTCCGGCGTAGAGGTCGTCCAACAGCTCCGGGAGCTCGTGGAAATTGCTGGAGCCCAGCAGGCCGTCCAACTCCGGGATCTCCGCCAGCAGCGCGTCCCGGTAACGCTCGCTGAGGCAGCCGGCGCTGAGCAGCTTCTCGCATACGCCCGAGCCCTTGTAATCGCTCAGGGCCAGCAGGCGGTCGATGGACTCCTCGGTGGCGGACGTGAGGAAGGCGCAGGTATTGACGACGATCACCTCCGCCTCGGCCGGATCTTCGGTAAAGCCGTAGCCCCGCTTGCGGAGGGCTCCGAGCATGATCTCCGAGTCGACCCGGTTTTTCGAGCACCCCAGGGTCTCCAGGTAGACCCGCTTCCGGGCCGGCAGAGGCAGTTCCGCTACACTCGCTTTCACTGGTTTCCTTCGCTTCCGGGGGGTTAGACCACCTTCTTCAACAGGGCCTGTTCGATGAAGGGATCGATTGCCCCATTCAGCACCCCCTGCGCATTGCCCACCTCCACGTCGGTGCGGTGGTCCTTGACCATCTGGTAGGGGTGCAGGACATAGCTGCGGATCTGGCTGCCCCAGGCGATCTGCTGCTTCTTGCTGTTGAGCTTGTCCCGCTCGGCTTGCAGCTCTTGCTGCTGCCGCTCATAGAGCCGGGCGCGCAGCACTTTCATGGCCGCGGCCTTGTTCTTGTGCTGGGAGCGTTGATTCTGGCACTGCACCACGATGCCCGTGGGCAGATGGGTGATGCGCACCGCCGAATCGGTGGTGTTGACGTGCTGCCCTCCGGCGCCCTGAGCGCGGTAGGTGTCGATTTGGAGATCGCCTTCGTCGATCTCCACCTCGATGGTCTCGTCGACATCCGGGTAGACGAATACCGAGGCGAAGGACGTATGGCGCCGCTTGTTGGCGTCGAAGGGCGAGATGCGCACCAGCCGGTGTACCCCCGCCTCGGTCTTGAGGTAACCGAAGGCGTAGTCGCCGTTCACCGAAAACGTTGCCGAGCGCACCCCCGCCTCCTCGGCGGCCTGATAATCCAGCACTTCCATGCGGAATCCGCGGTTCTCCGCCCAGCGGCTGTACATTCGTAGCAGCATCGCCGCCCAGTCGGCGGATTCGGTGCCGCCGGCTCCCGAATGGACGGTGACGATGGCGTTCTTGTCGTCCTGCTCGCCGCTGAGCAGGTTCTTCAACTCGAGCGAGGATACATGGGATTCCAGACGGCAGCCAAGTCCTTCCAGCTCCGCCTGGAGAGCGGAGTCGGTTTCTTCGTCGAGCAGGGAGAGCCCCGTCTCCAGTTCCTCCAGATCGGAGACGAACGCCGACCACTCCTCGACGATCTCGTGGAGATGGCGGATGTCCTTCAGAACCGGGTTGCGCTCTTCGGGAGGGATTTGCCAGAAGCCCTCGGCGCTGGATTGGCTCTCCAGCGATTCGAGCCGTTTGACCTTCTCGGCGACGTCAAAGATACCCTTCGAGAGAGACCCGCCGGGCCTTAATGCGATCGAATTTCTCGCGAAGCTCTTCCATGATCGTCTTCCATCCAGTGAGGGTTTTCCGCGTGGCCCGCGCCGTCAGGCCACTGAAATGACACGGTATCACATCCACCGCAGGGCGCAAGGGGGGCATCAATGGTCGGGCGATACGAGAGAGGGAAACGGTTGCACCGCCCCCGCCTCAAGCCTGGGCGGCCATCTCCTCGGCCATGTGCTCCAGGGGGAGTAAGTCGATCCGCTGCTCCAGGGCGCGCTGCACCTGGTCCAGTTCCTTGCGCAGGCGCCCCAACTCCTCCAGGGCGCCGGAGCACTCCTCGCGGGAGGCGGGCTGGGCGGCGAGCCGCTCGAAGGTGGCGAAGGAGCGGCGCACGGAGTCGAGAGCCGGACCCACCTCCCAGCTGATGAGAGCCGGGCCGATCCGCTTGCGCTGGCGGAAGCGGCGAATCTCTTCCAGCACCGTCCGGTAGCTGGCCTCGGCGCCCCCGGCGCAGGCGCGCTCCCAGATATCCCCGCGCTCCGCGGGGTCCGGCACATGGGCCAGTTTGATGGATTTGCTCCAGCCGTAGCGGACGATTTCCGCCTCGCCTTCCGCCCGGTGCTCCGGATCGAGCAGGCGGTAGGAATCGGCCACGATGCACAGCTCGGAGATGCGCCGGAAGTCCAGGTCGAGGTGTTCGGTCAGGAACGCCCGCTGCTCGGCGGGGCGGGGGATGTGGTGCTTCACGGTCAGGACGATCCGCAGGACGGACGGCGCGATCTTGACGGCGGCCTCGTCCAGGAACTCCTGGGCCCGGTTGACGAAGGCGATCTCCGCCATCAGCTCGTCCCGCCGCTCCCAATCGAACAGTCCCGCCTCCCCGGGGCCGGCGGGGGTCTCGATCCATCGCGCCTGGATCGCGGTGAGGCGGGAAGTGGGCGATTCCGTGCGCACGGAAACGTTCAACGGTTCCTGGGCATGGGGGACCAGTGCTGCATCGGCGGATAGAATCCTTCTAGCCATGTGCCTCCTGATGGCTGATCATGCGCTGGTGGATTTCCTTCACAAGGCTGCGGTAGGACTCCCGGGCGCGGGTGTCCGGGGACTCGAGAGGGGTTTGGTGATTCTGGGCGGCGGTGGCGATCGCCGTCGAAAGCGGGATCACCGAGCGGAACAGCAGGTCCGGGAACGCCGCCTCGAGGGACTTCCGGTTGATCCGGTTCTGAGTGACGTGCTCCCGGTGGAGCGTGATGGCGATGCCCAGCAGCTTGGGGCGGACGCCTTGGCTCGAGCGGAAGTGTTCCAGGTACGCGAGCAGATTGCTGATGCCGGTCAGGGAAAGGTAGTCGGTGTGAGTCGGGATGACGATGTAATCGGCCAGGTAGAGGACGTTGTCGTTGATGATCGACAGGGTCGGGGGCAAATCCCAGATCAGCAGGGCCCGGGAATCGAACTCCCCCATCAGCCGCTCCTTCATGTACGCCACTGGGTTCTCGTCCAGGTGAATGCGCTTCTCGGCCTCGTAGAGGTGCATGCGGCCCGACTCCACCACATGAAACGAGATCTCCGGCCTGTACTGGATCAGGTCCAGGGTATCCGTGGCCCGGTAGAGGTAGGCCCCCAGCGAGTTCTCGCCCCGCAGGTCCAGGGAGATGGCCACGTTGCCCTGGTTGTCGGCATCGACCAGCACCACTTCCCGATCCGGGTTGGCCAGGGCGTACTGATGGGCGAGGGCGATGGCCAGGGTGGTCTTGCCCGTTCCGCCCTTGGCCGACAAGATGGCGATGTTAATCATTCACGCGAGATCGAGCGCTATCGCCTCAGAGGGGCGCGGCACCGCGGCTCCATGCCATCGGGACGCGCGAAGGCGATCAAGCGGGCGACGGGAGTTGAACCCGCGGCCCTCAGCTTGGGAAGCTGATGCTCTACCAACTGAGCTACACCCGCAACGTTCCCTTGATATAGGCGATATCCCACCGGAAGGCAAGGCGGCCGGCCCCATGATCGTCCCGATGAACAGACGGCGGAATCGGCAAGTCTGAGCGCGCCCGTGGCGATTTCCCGCTGGCGGACCGGGCGCCGTTCCCCTATTCTACCGGGCAGGGCCCAGGGCGGCCCCGGGAGTCGTGGGTGGTTTGAGCCGGGTCCCCCAAACGGATGCCGATGGCGAAATGGAAAGGAAACCCGGTGGCCGGCGGGGCCTCAGGGAATGTTTCACGTGAAACAGTGGAGAAGATTCCAGCTGCGGTGGCCACCGTAAACGTGACCGTGGAAGTGATCGCCGTCGATGGGCCGGCCGGTGTGGGCAAGAGCTCTGTCGCACGCCGTCTGGCCGAGCGGCTGGGATACTACTTCCTGTCGTCGGGGTTGATTTACCGCTGCATGGCCTGGTACCTCACCGAGCGGGGCTGGGACGGCTCCGGAAAGCCGGATGCCGCTCCGCTGGAAAGCATGACTCTCCGCATCGGCGCGGACGGTGAGCCCATCGTCGACGGCTCGGCGGTGCCGGCGGACTTGCGCTCCGAACGCATCTCCACCCTGGCCTCGGTGGTCTCGGCCAACCCGGCGGTGCGCGAACGCTCCAACGGATTGCAGCGGGCAATCGTCGCGGATATCGGCGCCACGGGCGCCTACCCTGGCGTAATTCTTGAGGGCAGGGACATCGGCACCGTCGTATTTCCGGACGCTCCGAGGAAGTTCTTCCTGACCGCCAGCGACGAGGTGCGGGCTGAGCGGCGCTACCTGGAGCTGAAGACCGGCGACCCCACGGTGAGCCGGGAAGCGGTGCTGGTGGCGATCCGGGAGCGGGACCACCGGGACCGTACCCGCGACGTGGCGCCCCTGAAGGCCGCCGACGACGCCATCGTCGTCGATACCTCCGGCCTGGACCTCGACGGAGTTTTGGAGGCGATTCTGGGTCACTTCGACCTTGGGCCCAATGACCTTGGGACGCCGTAGCTAGTTGGCTGGTGGATCGATATGGGGACACCGTGGGGAATCCGCCACAACCACC
>JAPUJL010000448.1 GCA_027296185.1 SAR324 cluster bacterium
GAGATCCTTTCCGATATCCGCGGCGCGGGCAGCGAAGACACCGCCACCGCCGACGCGCCGGTGCCGGATGCCACGGATGCCACGGATGCCACAGACTCCGGCAGTAAGGACATCTACCTCGACGAGTCCACCGAGATTCTCGCCGACTACATCCAGTTGGCGCGGGACGGCCTGCCCGCGGACGTGGCCCGCCAAAACCGGATGTAACCGCGGAGCGCGCCCCGGCCCTATCGCGGGAGGCCATCCGGCGTTCCGCCCCTCATCCTCCGGAAACCGTGTCAATGCTCCGGCATCCCCTGCCGGAGCGAGCGTTTCGGTCCGCCCACACGGTATCGTGACGGGCGGCGCTCCGGCGGCGGCGTGTCTCCAGGGTTTACGGCGGCTGCTTGCCAGACGGCCGCGGCCGCCATATGCTCCCCCCGAACGGAAGCTCGGCACACGACCGGAGGTGCGGCGATGTATCGGAACTACACTCAGGAGGAACTCGACGCGCAGTACAACCTCAGGGCCAAGTTTCCCGATTTTCAGGAGCACTTCGACCGGTGGGAGCGGGACAGCGCCGAGGCCCGTAAGGATCTGCTCTGCGATCTGGACATCCGCTACGGAGACGCGCCGGGGGAGACGCTGGACCTCTTTCCCGCCGCAAAATCCGGCTGCCCGGTGCACGTCTTCATCCACGGCGGCTACTGGCAGTTTCTCGGCAAGAAGGACTTCAGCTTCGCGGCGCGCACCTTGGTCGGCGCCGGTTGCACGGCCGTGGTGATCGACTACGCCCTCGCCCCCGGCCCGACCATGGACGAGATCGTGCGCCAGACGCGAAACGCCGTGGCATGGTGTTACCGCAACGCGCCATCCTTCGGCGGCGACCCGAACCGCATCTCGGTCTCCGGCCATTCGGCGGGCGGCCATCTCACCGCCATGGCCCTGCTCACGGATTGGGAAAGCTTCGGCGGGCTGCCCGCCGACCTGATCAAGAGCGGCTGCGCCATCAGCGGATTGTTCGACCTGGAGCCGATCCGGTTGGCCTACCTCAACGAGGTGCTGGGGATGGACGAAGACATGGCGGCGCGGAACAGCCCCATGCACCAAGCGCCACCCACGGCCGCGCCACTGACCATCGCCGTCGGCGGACTGGAAACCGAGGAGTTTCTCCGCCAATCCGAGGGGCTGGCCGGCGCCCGCCGGGAATGGGGCCTGCCCACGGAACACAGGGTGCTGGAAGGGCACGACCACTTCACGATCATCGAGGAATTGGCCCGCCCCGATACGCCGTTGTCCCGCGCGCTCCTGGCCCAAATCGTATAGTCCCCTCCGTATCGCGGGTTCGCGCGGTTCTGGCCCGGCAAGACTCCCGAGGCAGGGCGGCCTTCCGGCTCACACCGGATGGCCGATGGCGTTCAGGTAGAGCGCGGCTTCCTGCCGCCCGTCGATTCCCAGGAACTCGTTGACCCGATCGTCGAAGAATGCGCCCACTCCGGTGACGGACAGGCCCAGGGCGGTGGCGGTGAGGTAGAGGTTCTCCCCGATGTGGCCCGCATCCATGGCCGCATAGCGGTAGGCGCGGCTGCCGTAACGGCTGGCGGAGCGGGCGAAGAACCCCGTGAGGACGAACACCACCGCCGCGTCGGCCAGGAATTCCTGGGCCAGGGCGCGCTGGGCGAAGTCTACGCCGTGCCGCCCGGGGCGCAGGGCCGCCAGGGCATGGATATCCACCTGGTAGTGGTACAGCCCCGGTTCCAGCGATTCCACCCGCTCCGCGAGCAGGTAGAGTTCCACCGGATACTTGGCCCCCGAGGAGGGCGCCGCGCGCAGGGCATAGTCCTGGCTCCCGTAGGCGGCGGTATACCCCGTGATGCCCATGGCGTGATAGACGAGATCGGACAGCGCCTGCAAGCCAATGGGCCGGTCCGCATAGTCCCGCCGCGACCGGCGGCGGCGGATGGTCTCGCCCACTTCCATCGGCAGCCGTGGCGAGGGCGCGGGCAGGGGCAGCAGGGGGCGCTCGGGATAGCGCTTGTAGAGGGGCGGGCTCTGGGCCTTGAAATACTGGAAGATTCGCAGCGAAACCTCCCGTAGCGCACCCTGGAGACCCAGGCGGCTCTCGCGGTGATAGCGCAGTGAGGGATCGTACAGCGCGGCCGGCCCGGTATCTTCGGGGCGTTCCGGGGAAAGCCAGGCGGCCAGCCCCCATCCGGCCAGACCGCCGGCGAGGGTGCCCAACAGCCAGCGGCGGCCCAGCCGCTGGACTATCCCGCTGGGTTGCGGCCCCCCGGATTGCGGTGGCGCGGGCTCCGCGGCGGGAGCGGGTGGGGACGGAGCGGCACCCGGCGCCGCGGCCTTCGGAGCGGCGCGGCCCTGGGAGCGGCGCGGCGCGGCGGGCCGGCCCATGCGGAAATAGGCCAGCAGCGCCTTGCGGTTGGCGATCAAGTGGAAGGCGATCACCCCCAGCAGGGTGAAGGCGAAGGCCTTGTGGTAAAAGAACTGATTGATGTCGAGCTCCACCTGGATGATGCCGGTCACCGCGGTGCCGCCGACCAGGAGGATCAAACCCGCGCTGGTCAGCACCCGAATCCAAAAGCGGCGTCTCATGGGAGTTCTCCGGTCATGCTTGCGGCCCAGGGGCGGCGCGCTGGCGCGCACGCTGCTTGGGGCCTGGCTGCTGTTGTGCCCCCTCGCCGCCGGGGCCCAGGCGGGCGCCCCGTGGATCGAGGGGGTGGAGCATGTGCGCCTGGGCGAGGGCTTCGCGCTGTTGGAGCAGGACGAGTCCCGCTACCTGCACCTGTTATCGCCCACCGTGTGGGAGGCGGTCGGTAATCTGATCGACTACCGCGGCCGGCTCTACGCCGTCGGCAGCACCCCTTACACCAATCACAATTCCGCCGACGTTTACCGCTACGACCCCCGGCGCCACCGTTTGCGCTACGAAGCGCACCTCTTCAGCCAGGACGCCGGGCAGCCCACGATCCACGGGGGCCTGCTCTACTATCCGGCGGAGGATCCGCGCTTTTCCGCGGGGGTGGGAGAATTCTACGTCAGCGACGGCGATGAATGGAAGTGGTATCAGGCGCCCGACGCCCCGGCCTTCCACTTTCACGCCATGGAGCCCCACGGCGGAAAGCTCTACGCCGCCGCGGCCGCCTGGAACGGACTACTCTACGCTTCGGAGGACCGCGGCGGCACGTGGTCCCAGGTCTACAGCCATCCCACGCCGGAAGGGCGGGTCACGCGCATCAACAGCTTGATCCGCTTCCGGGAGCGGCTCTACGCGGGGGGCTATGCCGGGCGGCAGGTGGAGCACTTCCTCTTCCGATTGGAAGGGGACACGCTCACTCCGGTGACCGAGGTTCCCCCGAGCCGTTGGTGCATCCCCTTGGCCGTTCACGGGGGCTGGCTCTACCTGTACCT
>JAPUJL010000449.1 GCA_027296185.1 SAR324 cluster bacterium
CCGGCCTGCCGATGGTGTTGCCTCCGGTAAAGTCTCCGCTGCTGAGTGCCATGCGCTCCACCTCTCGGAATGGTCGCTCCAGAGCCCCGGCCGCCGGGAATTCCGGTGCGGGGAAATCGGGTATTCGGCTCCCCCATTAACACGGTCTACGGCGTGGAATCCACGTTAATCCGGCGGCATTGCGCCCGGCTCCCGCGCACAATCCGATCCGGCCGATCCAGGCCGAGCCCGGCATCTCCCCTCATCCGCGCCGGGAGTATTGCCCGGGTGCGCGGCGGCACCCGAACCCTAGCCGTATCCGTAGAGCCAGCGGCTGGTGCCGGAGTGGACGTTCTTCACCGAGTGCTCGGTGTTGCGCGGGATGAACACCTCGTCCCCCGGCTCGGCGATGCAGGTTTCCGCCCCCACGGTCATGCGGAGCCTGCCCTCGACCACGGTCACCAACTCGTCGGTAGCGTGGACGAAGCCGTTCCATTCCCGCCCCGGCGGGTCGGTGAAGAGGGCGCAGGAATAGCCCCGCCCGGCCCAGTCCCGGGCCACCGCCTCGCGCCGCACCGGCGGCGGGAACTTGTTCCGCCTGAGAATCTCCATGTGTCCGCTCTGCGCCCTTTCCGCGCCATTTCCGTATCCTAGCGCGCCGGGTCCACGACCCTACGACGGGACCCCTGCGCCGACAAGTTCCCGGCGCGCCCGGCGCGCAATCCTCCCTACCGCCGGAAGAGCCGGAAATGCAAGGACAGGACGATGAGGATCGGAATGCCGGTGGCGATGGGGAATCGCGGCACCGGTCTCCCGGGGCCCCTCAAATCTCGATGCGGTGCAGGGAGACGACCTGGGGCAGGGCGCGCAGGCGATCCAGCACGATTTTGTCCACGGCACTGTCGACACGGATCACCGACATGGCCTCGCCGCCGGGCCGGTTGCGGGAGAGCTCGAACTGGCTGATATTGACCCCGTGGTCGCCCAGCAGGGTGCCCACCTTGCCGATCACCCCCGGCATGTCCTTGTTGACCATGGTCAGCAGGTGACCGTCCGGCACCACCTCGAAGGTGAACTCGTTGATCAGGCTGAGGCGGTAGTTGTTCTCGCCCAGCACCACCCCGCCGATGGTGAAACTCTGGTCGTGGTCCGTGACGATGATCTTCACCGCGCTCTGGTAGTCCTTGAAGGCCGGATCGTCCACCTCGACCACCTCGATGTGACGGGCGGCGGCCTTCTGCTCCGAGTTCACGTAGGTCACCGCCTCGTCGGAGGCGTGGGAGAGAAAGCCCTTGAGGAACGCCCGGCGCACGAGGGAGCCCTCCTCCGCGGTCAGCTCGCCCCGGAAGATGATGCGGACCTGCCGCGGGTTGAACTCCAGCGCCTGCACCGCGAAGCGCCCCAGCTTTTCCGCAAGGACGGTGTAGTACTTGGTCCGGGGGTTGGTGAGCACCTTGAGCCGCGGCATGTTCACGGGGAAATCCACCACGTCGTCGTGGAGGGCGCGGAGCACCTGCTCGCCGATGGATTCGGCGATGCGCTGCTGGGCCTCGGCGGTGGAGGCGCCGATGTGGGGCGTCATCACCACCTGGGGCAGATCGCGGAAGGGATTGTCCCGGGGCGGCTCCTCTTCCCAGGTGTCGATCCCGGCGGCGGCCACCTTGCCCGAGCGCAGCGCCTCCAGCAGCGCCTGCTCGTTGACGATCCCGCCCCGGGCGGTGTTGAGCAGAACGGCGCCGTCCCGCATTTGGGCGAACTCCCCGGCACCGATCAGATCGGTGGTTTCCGGGGTTTTAGGCGTGTGTACCGTGACCACGTCGGAGCCTGCCAGCAGCCCCGGAAGATCGACCTTGTGGGCGTGGTTGGCATCGAACACCTCGTCCGCGATGTACGGATCGTAGGCCAGCACCTCCATCTCGAAGCCGCGGGCGAAGCGCGCCACCCGGTGCCCCACGTTGCCCAGCCCCACGATGCCGATGGTCTTGCCCAGCAGCTCCCGCCCGGCGAAGCGGTGGCGCTCCCACTGCTGCTCCCGCATGTGGCCGTGGGCGTGGATCACGTTGCGCACCGCGGCCAGCAGGAGGGCGAAGGTGAGCTCGGCGGCGGAATTGGTGTTCTTCCCCGGCGTGTTGATCACCAGGATGCCCTTCTCCGTGGCGTAATCCACGTCGATATTGGCGATCCCCACCGCCGCGCGGGCGATGACCTTCAGCGATTTGGCCCGGTCGATCATCTCCCGCGTGATCCGGGTTTCCGAGCGGGTCACCAGGGCATGAAAGTCCGCAATCGCCGGGAGGATTTCCTCGTAGGGCAAATCGGGACGGTAATCCACGGCCACGCCGTCCGCGCCCTCCAGGATCTCCAGGGCGATCGGATGCAACTTGCCGGTGACGAGAACTCGGTAGGTCATAGGGCGTTAGACCTCAGCGATGCGCCCGCCCCCTGAGCGCCAGCGGGCGACGTGCCCCGGCGGGTCCGGCCTCGCGTTCCCCCATCCTGGCGGCGTTCATGGGTCGAGTGCCGGATTCGTGGCGGCGCGCCCTGGCAGCCGGTCAGGCGGAGGGCAGGTGAGCGAGGCTCTCGGTCAGCTTGCCGGCCTGCGCCTCGAGCACGCCCAATTCCTCGCGGTTCTTCGCCACCACCTCGGGCGGCGCCTTCTCCACGAAATTGGGATTGTCCAGCTTGGCGGCGAGCTTGACGATCTTGCCCCGGGTCTTCTCCAACTCCTTGCCCAGCCGCTCGCGCTCCTGGGGGGCGTCGACCGCGTCCTCGAAAGAGAGAAACACCTCGAAGTCCTTGCCCACCGCACTGGCGTGGCCGTCCCGCTTCTGCAGCCGCTCGACCACCTGGATCGAGCCGGTCCCCGCCAGGGCCGCGAAGATGGCCTGCTCCGTCCGCAGCAACTCGCGCAGGTCCGAGGAGGGCGTCGCCACGATCAGGTCCACCTTCTGCTTGGGTTTGATCAGGTTCTCGCCGCGCACGCCCCGCACGGCGCCGATCACTTCGATCAGGCTCTGGGCATCGGCCACGGCCCGGGCGTCGATCCGCGCGGGCTCCCCCTCCGGATAGGGCTGCACCATGATCGAATCCTCGCTGCCGGGCAGGCGCTCCCAGAGTTCCTCCGTCACGAAGGGCATGAAGGGATGCAGCAGCTTCAGGGATTCGCCCAGGACGTGCCGCAGCGTGGCCAGAGCGGCGGTCTGGGCCTCTCCGCCGAAATCCCCATACAGCACCGGCTTGACGATCTCCAGGTACCAGTCGCAGTACTCGTGCCAGACGCACGCGTAGATTTCCCGGCAGGCGTCGTTGAAGCGCCGCTGCTCCAGGCTGCGGCCGATCGCCTGCGCCACCCGCTGCAGGCGGCCCAGGATCCACCGGTCGAAGATGCCCGGGCGCAACTCGTCGAGCGGAGGCGGGGGATCGAGCCGCTCCCAGTGGCCCATCAGGAATCGGTGCGCGTTCCAGATCTTGTTGATGAAGTTCCGGTAGCCCTCGATGGTGGACTTCTGAAG
>JAPUJL010000045.1 GCA_027296185.1 SAR324 cluster bacterium
CGAGCCGGGTGGTATCCGTCGGCACCGCCAGGCACTCGGCGCCCAGCGCCTCCACCTCCGCGCAAACCTTTTCCAGCGGCCCCACCTCGATGTCGGCACCCACCACCTTCATGCCGCGCCGGGCGAAGTCCAACGCCATGCACCGTCCGATGCCGCTCGCCGCGCCGGTCACCACGGCCACCTTGCCTTCGAATTCCTTCATCGTTCAATGTCCTCGCGTGGAATTTCCCGGTTCGCCCGCCAGTCCGGCCGCCAGTCCGGCAAGCGGCGCCGGTTTTCGTACGGCAACCTTATCCGCTTCCCGAACCCTCCGCCCCCGCCGGTTTCGGCGATGGCCGCCTCGCCGGGGCGCGATTGAACACCGCCACGGCGGCGAGGATCAGCAGCCCGCCCACCGCCAGTTGCCAGTGCAACTCCTCGCCCAACACCGCAACGCCCAGCGCCACCGCGAACAGCGGAACCACGTACGATATCATCTGTGTCTGGGTGGGGCCAACGTGGATCAGCAGGGAGTAAAACTGCACCAGCGCGGCGCCGTTGATCACCAAACCCAGCGCCAGCAACGCGGCCCAGCTAAGCCCCAAACGCGGCCAGAGCAGGGGTTGCCCGGCCACGGCCATGGCGATTCCCACCGCTCCGCTGGCAACGACGAGGGCGGCGAACGCCTGGACGATGGGATCGATTCCCGCGCCCCACCGCCGGGCGACGACCGAGGTGATCGCGAAGCAGAGCGCCGCGCCGATCAGGCCCAGCTGCGCGAGCAGGGCCTCGCTGCCGCCATCCAGGTTGCGGCTGAGCAGCACCACGACCCCGGCGAATCCGGTGGACATGCCGGCCAGGCGCCGCAAGGTGATCCGCTCGTCCGCCAGAAAGGGCTGGGCCACCAGCAGGGTTAGCAACGGCGTGGTGGCGATGAGGATCGAAGTCACGGTGGAGTCCACGTGTTGCTGGCCCCACACGATCAGGAAATGGGGCAGGGCCAGGTTCCCCAGCCCCAGGGCGATCGGCGACAGCCACGCCCATCCCAGGCCCCGCCACCGGGGACGCACCGCGGCCACCACCACCGCGAGCACCAGCGCCCCCAGCACCATGCGAAACAGCAGGATCGTCAGGGGGTCCAGTTCCCGCAGCGCAACTTTGTGCCAGAGAAAGGTCGTGCCCCACGTGAGGGTGACGAACCAGAAGGAAAGCCACTGCTTGGGAGTCACGGCTTGGGGGCCACGGGGCCTGGGGAGAAAGGAGGAACTATGGGCCGGGCGAGACGAGGGCAGGGCTGAGGCCAGGGGGCGGAAACCTCAGGTGCCCACGCGCACGGGGTCCATGGCGTCGCGGATGGAGCGGACGATCGACATGGCCGTGAGCCGCCCGGTGCGCTGATTCTCCGCGGGAATGTTGGCGATGGATACCCGCAGCTCGCCGAACTCGCCCGAAACCTCCACCTCGTGGCAGTTCCGCTCCAACCCCGGAACGGCGAGGATGCGGATCATGGTGCGGTCCGGGCCAATCCCGGCCAGGCTCACCGCGGCGGAGACGTTGACGTTGGCCGGAAACCCCCGGCAGGCCTCCCGGGCCGTGCCGAAGAACACCTCTTTCTCCTCGGTCAGCCCCTCGAGGGAAATCCCCCGCTCGGTGAGGTGTGGGGCGCCGGCCAGGGCCGCGGGACTCTTGCGTGTGGTGATCGTGACGTGCTCCACCGCCCCTTCCGCCGCGGACTTGATACCGTCCAGCCCCGCGATGGCACCGGAGGGCAGGAGCAGCCGGCAACCCTTGGCCCGGGCCTCCTCTATCAGTTCCGGATGATCCAGCAACGCCCCGATGCTGATCACCATCAGGTCCTTGCCGGCGGCGAAGGTGAGCCGGGCCAGATCCGGTACGACTCCGCCCCCGGCCACTTCGACGACGAGCTGGGCGCGCTCGATCAGGGTATCCAAGTCCAGGTAGGGCGGCGGATCGGGCAGGGTCTCCAGAAACGATCGGGCCTTGGCCTCGTCCCGGCTGCACACTCCCGCCACCTCGACGGCGAGGCGCCCGTCGGCCACCGCAGTCAGCACGGCTCGCCCGATCACGCCGCAGCCGACGATCCCAATGGCGTGCATGGCGGGATTCATGGCCGTCCCGTCTCCTCCAGCCGCCGAGTCCCCAACCGCGCGGCCGCCAAATCGCTGGGGACCGACAGCACGGCCAGCGCGAACAGGAGCGGCAGGCAGTTGAGCGAAATATCGATCGACCCCGGCACGCAGATCAAGGTCAGCGCCAGGCCCCAGCGCGGCCAGGCGCTCCCGAGCCCCACGGCACGTCCGCGGCGGCGCTCCGGGACCGGGCTAGGCCCGCTGGACGAATTCCACCACATTACCGTCGGGGTCGCGCACCATGGCGATGGTCACGCCCGGCATGAGTTCCTTCTTGGGCAGCTCGAATTCCACGCCCGCATCCTCGCAGTCCTGGCAAATCTCGTCGATGTTGGTCACCTGAAATGTGAGATAGCGGAAGCCGAGGGACTTATCCAGTCCGATCGCCCCGCTTTCCGGCACCTCCTTTGGGTCGATCAGCTTGACGTGGCTATCGCCGAAGGCCATGCGGTGCATCGTTCCGAACCACAGGGGCATTTCCTGCAGCTTTTCCAGGCCGAGCAGGTCCTGGTAGAAGGACAGGCTTTTAGCGATGTCCCCCACCACCAGGCCGATATCGACGCAGTTCTTCGCGGGTTTCATGCTCATGCTGAGGGTCTCCATCGATGCGGTGCTTCCTGACGTACCGGCCCGGCCCTGGGCCGGCGGGTTGACTTCGCGCGGATCATAAGGGAGGGGTGTGGCACCGTCAATACGCAATCGGCCTGGCGCGAAATGAATCCGGCGGGTGCCGGCGCCAATCCCGTTCCTCCAAACCCAACCCGGAGACCCGCGTGGCCCAGGACCTGAATCCAGTGATCGACTGGATCGAACGGCAACTCGCTTCGGGCGAGATCGTGCCCGAGGTGCTCGGCGTATTTCCCAGCCTGACTGTAAGCGAGGCCTACCGGGTGCAGCAGGGGCTCATCGCGCGCCGCATCGAGGGAGGCAATCGCCTCGTGGGCTACAAGGCGGCCATGACCAGCCAGGCCATGCGGGACATGGTCGGCCATCCCGAGCCGGTGCTGGGTCACCTGCTGGCCGCGGGCATGTTAGAGGAATCCCGGCCCTTGGCCGTTGCCGATTTTGTCAAGCCGACCGTCGAGCCGGAGGTGGCGGTGATCCTCAAATGCGGGCTGGCGGGGCCGGGCGTGACCCGTGCCGCAGCCCTGGCCGCCATCGAAGGGTACGCGGCGGCCATCGAGGTGGGCGACATCAAGACCGGCGGCAACGAGCGCAGCCTGCAGCAGACCCTGGTCTGCAACGTGATGAATGGGGGTCAGGTGGCCGGGGGCATGCTGGTGGACAAGGCGGGTATCGACCTGCGGGTCGAGGGCATGGTGCTCACCATCAACGGCGAGGTGCGTGCCACGGCCACCGCGGCGGAGGTACTGGGCGACCCGGTGAACTCGGTGGCGTTCATCGCCAACAAGCTGGGGGAACTGGGCGGGCGGCTGGAGCCGGGAATGTTGCTGATGACCGGCTCGATCGTGCGGGGCGTTCCCGTCTCGGCCGGGGATCGGGTGCACGTGGCCTTCACCCGGCTGGGCGGCGTGGCTCTCCGCTTCACCTAGCCGGGACGCGGCTTGCCGCCCAGGTTTCGTCAGAAGCTGAAGGCCCGTTAGAAGATCTCCTCTTCCTCCGCTGGACCGTCGCGCAGCTTGAAGTTGGGCCGCACCGCGGACGCGATGGGGTCCTTGATGACGCGGATCACGGCGTTGCCCAGCAATACCTGGTTGGTCTGCAGGTAGGGAATTCCCTCGTTTATCGGCGTGTTTCCCCGCCCCAGCTCTTTCTTGTCCCGCTTCATCAGAGCTTGGAACTCGTAGACCAGGAATTCCCCTTCCGGATAGATCTCCACGTCTATTTCCTGGCCTTTGTATTGATCCAGGAAATTGAATCCTACCCGCTTGTCCGGCGGGAGCTTGGGCAATTCCCGCATCAGCGTGTCCCGCAACACCGCGACCTGCTCCTCGGTCAATAATGGGGTCGGGTCGGAACGGATGACGATCAACATTTTGATGTAGCGGATCACCAGCCGGCGCAGGCTCCGCTCCAACTTCACGTTGGTCAACTCGTCAAACTCCGGCCCCGGCGGCGCCCGGGGCGGTTTCCGCTCCGGACGCAGGGAGACCTCGACCCCGTCCCGCGTCTCCAGCACCACCTTGCCGCCGCCCGTGGCGCAGCCACCCGCGACGGCCAGCGCCGTCACCGTGGCGACCAGGGCCAGCGCGCCGAGCGCCCGGGCCGCCGATATAAGGGTTCCGTGGGCTAATCGGCGGATCGTTCCAACGGCGGTGACCGCCGGCGGTAATTCGGAGAGGATCATCGGGATTCGAATATCGGGTGGGTTACGGATCGCCTGGCGCTGCTATTCGGGCGCCGGCTTACGCCGCTGGCGGGGCTGGGCGAGCTGGTAGAGCACCCCGAAAGCGGAGCGGGGGGAGATGAACGCCTGTTGCCACTGGGGCTGCGAGGTGTCCTTGCCCACCACCGCAATCTCCTGCGCTTCCAGGCGGGTGCAGCATTCCTCCAAGTCGTCCACCAGCAGGGTGATGTGGTGCAACCCTTCGCCCCGCTTTTCGAGAAAGCGGGTCAAAAAGCTGTCGTCGGAGGTCGGCCAGAGCACCTCGAACTTGGTATCGCCCAGGTGGAAGTGCTGAAAGGAAAAGTCGGGGCGGTCCATCAGGAAACCCGCCCGTGCGCCCAGCACCTCGGTCATGAACCGGCGCGCGGCGGGCACGGACTCCCGCCACACGGCGATCGCCACGTGATCCACGGCACCCAGAGGATCGCTCACCCGCGGCGGCCCGCCTGGGTACGGGCCGGAAACCGCACCGCGATGCCGGCTCTCACGGCTGCACCCGCACGATGGTCGAGCCTTGCGGGTTTTCGATCCAGACTTCGCCCCCCTCCCAGTATTCCTTCTTCCACACGGGCACGGTCTGCTTGAGCCGGTCGATGGTGAAGTGGCAGGCCTCGATGGCGTCCAGCCGATGGGGCGAAGAGACGGCGATCACGACACTGGCCTCGCCGATTTCCAGCCGGCCCACCCGGTGTACGATCGCCATCTGCGCGATGTCCCATTTGCCCTGGGCTTCCTCCTCGATCTTCACCATCTCGGCAATCGCCATGGGCGGGTAAGCCTCGTAGAAGAGGTACTGCACCTTGCGCCCCAGGCTGTTGTCCCGCACCACCCCGTGGAACGTGGAGATGGCGCCGGCCTCGGGCGTGGCCACTTTCAGGATGAGCGCGTCCGTGTCGATGGATTCCTGGACGATCTCGTGATTCATGATGCCCGCCCTCCACTGACCGGCGGAAAGATCGCCACTTCCTGATCCGCTGAAATTTCGCAATCTTCGATCACGTAAATCTGATCCACCGCCAGGTTGAGGCTGCCCTCGCTTCCCTTGAACTGGGGATAGGTTTCTAGAAATTGCGCCATCAGCCGCAAGGCGGTGACCGGCTCGTCCACCTCGATCTCGACGGTGTCCCCCAACGACTCCCGCAAGAATGCGAACAACTGTACCTTGACGCGCATAGGGCTCCTGGACGCGCATTTCGACGCGGCCGGGAATATCCCGGCCGCACTCGCGCCGCTACTGATAGAAGCTCTTCAGCATCTTGCTGCGGGTGGGATGCCTGAGCTTGCGAAGGGCCTTGGCCTCGATCTGGCGGATTCGCTCGCGGGTCACGTCGAAGTCCTGGCCGATTTCCTCCAGGGTGTGGTCGCGCCGCTCGCCGATGCCGAAGCGCATCTTGAGCACCTTCTTTTCGCGGGGGGAGAGGGTGTTGAGCACCTCGCGGGTGGTTTCCAGTAGGGTCTGGCGCATGGTGTTGTCGTCGGGCAGATCGATCTTGGTGTCGGGAATGAAATCGCCCAGGTGCGAATCCTCCTCCTCGCCGATCGGCGTCTCCAGCGAGGTGGGCTCCTTGGCGATCTGAAACACCTTCCGCACCTTGTCCAGGGACAGATCGAGAATCTTGGCGATCTCCTCCGGCGTCGGCTCCCGGCCGAGCTCCTGCACCAGGTGCCGCGAGGTGCGCAACAGCTTGTTCATCGTCTCGATCATGTGCACCGGCACCCGGATGGTGCGCCCCTGATCGGCGATGGCACGGGTGATCGCCTGACGAATCCACCAGGTCGCGTAGGTGGAAAACTTGTAGCCACGGCGGTATTCGAACTTGTCCACCGCCTTCATCAGGCCGATATTGCCCTCTTGAATCAAATCGAGGAACTGCAGCCCGCGGTTGGTGTACTTCTTGGCAATGCTGATCACCAGCCGCAGGTTGGCCTCGGTCAGCTGACTCTTGGCCCGCTTGACCTTGCGCTCCGAGGTGACGAGCTGGTCGATCTCATTGGCGAATACGTCTCGGCTGACCTCGGTTTGCTCGACCAGCTTGGCGATGCGCTGCTCGCTGATCCGCACCTTCTCCAGAATGCGCCGGGCGATGCGGGGCTCGTGACCCGTGTTGTCGCGAATTTGGGCCCCGTAGCGGTCCTTCCGCGAGATCTCCTTGGCCTTCAACCACTTCAGGATCTGATCCTCCATTTTCCCCGGATCGCGACCCAACTCCTTCTGGTACCAGGCCAATTGCTTGGCGCTGAGGTTGAGCTTGTCCCGGTGCACCAGCATCACCTGGCACAGCGCGTCCACCTGCCGCGAGTTGTAATTGATGCTCTTGATCGCGCTCTGCAATTCGCCTATCGGCTTCACCAGCGCTTTTTCGACCGGCGTTTTGCGCTTGCGGCTGCGGGCCTTGGCGATGTCGTTCCAGGCTTGCCTGGCCCTGGCCAGCGCGTCGAGCACCTTTTCAACGGCGACACTCTCCTCCTCGATGACGTTGTCGTCCTCGTCCATGCCGGAGATGATCTCCTGCACCTTCATTTTGCCGGCCTGCAGCTTGGTGCCCAAACCGAACAAATAGCGGGCGATAAGGGGCGAGCGGGACAGCACCTCGATCATCTCGCGCTGCCCTTCCTCGATCCGCTTGGAGATTTCGACCTCTTCCTCGCGGGTGAGCAGCTTGATGTGGCCCATCTCGCGGAGGTACATGCGCACCGGATCGTCCGTGCGGGTATCGACGGAAGGATCCAGGTCCAATTCCTCGCTTTCCTCGTCTACTTTGGCCTTTTTGGTGGTCTTCACTTTTTCGGAACCGTCGATGATCCCGATCTTCATTTCCGCGAGGATGACGAAGATCTCGTCCATTTTTTCCGGATGCGCCTCTCCCGCAGGCAGCGCCTTGTTGATTTCGTCCAGGGTCAGGGAACCCTTTGCCTTGCCGGCGGCAATCATCTGCTTGATCGCTTTGCTCTGATCCAGAGCCTCGATCGCGGCCGCGATGGCTTTGTCGTTCTTCCGGCCGGCGGAGGACGCCACGGCCGGAGCGGGCACGGCCTTCGCGCTTCCCGATTTTTCGGAGCCGCGGCTCTTGGCCGCCACACTAGCCACCTGCTTCGGCGGGGCCGCCCTCTTCCCGCTCCCGGCGGCCTTGGCTGCCACTTTGGCCGGTGCCTTGACGGGTACCTTGGGCGGGGCCGGCTTGGCGGCCGAAGCGCCCTTGCCTGCCGCCGGTTTCTTGGCCGCGGCGGCGGACTTCGCCGGCTTAGCGGTCGAAGCGCCCTTCGACGAGGCGGCCTTGGCTGCTACTTTGGGCGGGATGACCTTTGCCTTAGACCTGGCCGCGGTCTTCGCGGGTGCCGCTTTGGCCGCCGATTTTCGCGCCGGGGCCTTGTTGGAACCGGATTTGGCTGCGCCGGAGGATTTGCTCGCGCTGGATTTGGCCACGAATGCTCCAGATTGGAAAGTTGAGTTTCGGCAGACTAATTCGTGGAATTCCGGGCCTACCGCCACGACCGGCGGTTCGGGCGTCATCCGGGTACTTCAATTTCCAAATGCGCCGCGGATTGTAGCCAATCTATTTATCGTATCGAAGCTGAGGAGCGGTGGCAATAGCGCTTCATGCCGCCCCGCGGCGATTCGTGCGTGTCCTTTCTGCAGTTGTCGGGATCAGTGAGAGCATTGCCGTTGCCACAACCACCCGCCCCGGATATAAACGTAGGCGATGGGAAAACGGGTCTATCGGCGGCCCCGCTTCTCACGACTGGACATCCATGATCGTCGATTGACACTCAGCGGGGCGGCAGGCGCCCGGGGC
>JAPUJL010000450.1 GCA_027296185.1 SAR324 cluster bacterium
CCCCATAAGCGACATTGCACTACCGGAAAACTACCGCATGGCTTGCAGCTTCAGGTCGACATGACGTTTGGCGGCATATTCGGAACCCTCCGATTCGTTGAGCAAATAGTGCATCAGGAGATCGGGCAGAACCATGGGCTCAACGCTCACTTTCTCTCCCGTCGAGGAGAGCCGATACAACATGGAAAAGCGCCGGGAAAAGGCTCGCACATAGAAATAGTTTTTTCGCCGCTCGATCCAATTCACCAACGCAGATGCGGCAATGCGGTGAACGATATCGGCAGGCTCCGTTGCTCTTTCGCCAACGATCAATCGCGCGTGGTTGGCGCCGAAATCGAATCGATAGCAATCGGGCTCACCCTCGGGATAGACGATTTCGATTGTGTATCGCGCCCGATTTTGCAGGTATCCGGCAATGACAGGATGATTGGACTGGTATCCTTCGTCGATGAATTCGCCCATCCCTTGCACGACGAACTTTTCGGTGAGTTCTTTCAATTGGTCGGGGGAATATCCATCCAGGTTCAAATCCACCAGCGCAGGAATCGGTCGCGTGGGGTCGTAACGAATCCGGGCGGTATCCAGCGTCACCGTTTCAGCGATATCGGAAACGGCGGGATGGTGGTCGACCGCCTCGTCTTGAAGTTCGACGATGTCGCCCGGATTCATGATTTGGACGTCGATATTTGAATCGAGTTGCTGCACGTCTCCAACGAATCGTTCCCTGCTGATGGGAAACAGAAAAGCATTCAGCCATTCCTGCTCGTCGCAAAAGCGAAACCCAGCCGAGGCCGGCACAACCATGCGGGGATGGATCCGGATCACATTTTCCAAATTAGCTGCGTGGATTCCGTAGGGAAAATCCGTTGACCGATCTTCGAAAAAGTCGAAATTTTGGCTGGCATACATCGCAAACAACAAATCGATTTGGCCGTACCGCTGCACGACGGCCTCAATGGTCGCAACAGCAAGCTCGGTGTCCACCTGATTCCAGAACGTTCCACTCGAATCGTGAAATACCATCCCAAGTTCGCGCACGCCCGTGGCCTCGGATTGAGTCGGGTACAACTCGATGTCCTCCGATCGGATTTCTCCCATGGGATGCACCGGATGTATGTCGCGAAACCCGAGCTCTTTCAGCGCGTAAACGATCAGTGGATCGGCCGGGCAGATTGCGGTGCAATCCCGCGAAAGCAAAGCTAAGGACGAGATGTCGAAGTGGTCGGGATGGCGGTGGGAGATAATGAGAAAATCTACGAGTGGAAGCCGATCGGGATTAACTTTGCGCTTGGGGCAGCTGACGACGGCGCCATCCTCGAATGGATCTGCAAAGACCGGATCCATCAAACAGGTGGCCCCGTTCATTTCCACCAAGATCGATGCGTGGCCCAAAAGGGTGACTTTCATCCCGTCCACACAGCGATATCCCCCCGGGAGTCGCCTCTTTCTGCAGGCCGTCCACACCGCCCGGCCCACCGGACCCTAAGAATCAGCATCCGGGCAGGGTTTTCGAACCGACCTTCTTCTCCGCGGCCTTTTTCATCTCGTCGGCGATGGAAAGGGTAAGATTCATTGCCTTGCGTGCCCGTTCCCGTGCGTCCGGCGTCGTCATTAGCTTGGACAGTCCGGAGACACCGAGCTGATGGTGATGGGTCTCATCCGGCTGAATCTCTTCCCGGTACAGCCGCACCAAGTCGGTATGGCCGTGATGCTCCAGGTAACGGATAAACATTTCATTTCGCTGAACTGCGATTGCCTCCCGCGTGAACTGGCCGGCGGACAGCCGCTCGACTGTCGTCTCCAGCCCCTGCAAGGCTTTGAATAGAGGCGAATACCCTGCCGCCAGGGGATCGAATCCCTCCAGAGGCACCCCCATATTCACCAGGTGCTCGGCGATGAGCCGATAGTGGCGAGCCTCGTCCCCTACCTGCCGGGCAAATCCGAGCTTGATATCCAGCTCCGGAGTGGTGGGAATCCAATATGCGGCGATCTCGCTGGCCTCGACCTCGTTCTTGAGCGCGATCTTGAGCAGCGCCGGGAGATCGTGTTCTTCCTGGATTTCCTGTTCGATCGAGTACGACTCCAGCTCGCTAAGCCGCGAATTTAGCTCGCTTTGCAATTCACGGACAGCGGCGTCGGCATTCGATGCTTCCATATCGAGATCCTTTGGGAAGTGAGATTACCGCGAGTGAATGCGCGAGTATATATCCGACGAACCCACGTCGATCCGCTTTCGAATCCCAGCCGCCTGCTCCAGCCAGGAGTAACCCACGACCTCCGCGGCAAGGATGGCGGCCCGCTTGTGCTTGGTGGGCGGTTCCATCGGCTACGCCCGACAGGTTGCGGAACGTCGGAGTGCCCACGTAGGTTCGCAATGTACTCGCCCCGCAGGCTCAGGGTCAAGGCGGCCCGCCGGGCGTGCCGTTGCTTCGGGCCGGGGGGGGCTGCTACACTGCTCGACGAACCGGGCGGCGCGGGACGCCGCGGAACCCCGATTTCGACTGCATCCCATGGCCTATTCCGAACTGAACGAGACCCAAGATCTAGTCGCCCGCTACCAGATCGAACCGTACCGGAGCGGCCCGGAGAAACTGCGGCAGGTCGCGGTCTCCTTCAGCGGCTCGCCGCGGCAGCATTCCCGCGATCCGGACAAGATTCTGCTCATCGTCGATCCGTTCAGTCAGCAGGGCTTCATCTACGAGTTCCGCACGGCGGACGTGGTCTACGCGGAGGAATTGCCGAGCATCGCCATGGGTGACGGCTCGACCGCGTCCATGGTGCGGCTCTGGGTGCGCAAAGGCGTGACGGGGCTGAAGATCGTTCCTTTCCAAGTGGAAGATACCGCCCATCAGTTGGCCGGCCTGTTTTGATCCCGGACGGGGAATCGCCGCACCGGGACCGCGAATCCGGCGGCCCGTTATGCTCACGGTGCCGGGCGGCACAGGGGCCTATATCTCTGGGGCCTATTCTCTGGGGCCGATTTTGTCCGCCGAGCCGTCCGTGACGCGAACCGCCGGAGGTGCGGCAACGATCCCGCCCGGCTGAGAAACCGACCCGATCCATGGCTGAGAAGATCCTAGTTTGCGTGGCGTGGCCCTACGCCAACGGCCCGCGCCACATCGGCCACGTGGCCGGGTTCGGCGTGCCCAGCGACGTGTTCGCGCGGTATCATCGCCTCGCCGGCAACGAGGTGCTGATGGTGAGCGGCACGGACGAGCACGGAACCCCGATCACCGTGGCCGCGGACCAGGAGGGCATTTCGCCCAAGGCCCTGGCGGACCGGTACAGCGAGGTAATCTGCAACGACCTCTACCGGCTGGGGTTGAGCTACGACCTGTTTACCCGCACCACCACGGCCAACCACTACGCGGTGACGCAGGATCTCTTCAAGACCCTTCACTCCAAGGGGTACATCCTCAAGCAGAACGCCCTGGGCGCGTTCAGCCCCAGCACCGGGCGCACCTTGCCCGACCGCTACATCGAGGGCACCTGCCCCCATTGCGGGTACGGCGATGCCCGCGGGGATCAATGCGACAACTGCGGCAAGCAGCTGGACCCTACCGATCTGATCGAGCCCCGCTCCAAGATCGACGGGAGCACGCCGGAGTTCCGGGAGACCGAGCACTACTTTCTGGACCTGGCGGCGTTCATCGATCCGCTCCGCCGCTGGATCGACGACCAGAAGCACTGGCGCAGCAACGTGCGCGCGTTTTCCCTGAATCTGGTAGGCGACCTGCGGCCCCGTGCCATCACCCGCGACCTGGAGTGGGGCGTGCCCATCCCGCTGCCGGAGTATGCCGAGCGCGACGACAAGAAGATCTACGTCTGGTTCGACGCGGTGATCGGCTACCTGTCGGCCACGGTCGAGTGGGCCCGCAACACGGGTCAGCCGGAGGTCTGGCGGGAGTGGTGGCAGGATCCCGGCGTGCGCCACTATTATTTCATGGGCAAGGACAACATCGTCTTTCACTCGCTCATCTGGCCCAGCATGCTGATCGGATACGGCAACGGCATCGGCGGCACCCTGGGCGGTGCCAGCGGCGAGCCGCTGAACGTGCCCTACGACGTGGTGTCCAGCGAGTTCCTGACCATGGAGGGCAGGAAGTTCAGCAGCAGCCGGGGCGTGGCTATCTACGTGCGGGATTTCCTGGAGCGCTACGACCCGGACGCCTTGCGCTACTACCTCACCGCCGCCGGGCCGGAATCCCAGGACACGGATTTCACCTGGGCCGAGTTCCTCCGGCGCAACAACGACGAGCTGGTGGCCACCTGGGGCAACCTGGTCAACCGGGTGCTCTCCATCGCACACAAGCACTTCGGCGCGGTGCCCGACCCGGGGCCGCTGCACGACGGAGACCGGGAACTGCTGGCCCACATCGAAGAAGGGTTCGCCAAGGTGGGCGATGAGATCGCCCTGGCCCGGTTCAAGTCCGCGCTGAACAGCGCCATGCGCCTCGCCGACCGGGCCAACCGCTACCTCAACGACCAGGAGCCCTGGCGGCTTGTCAAGGAGGACCGGGCCCGGGCGGGCACCGTCCTGTACACAGCCTTGCGCGCCATCGACTCGCTCAAGGTGATTCTCTCGCCGTTCCTGCCCTTCTCGGCGCAGGCGCTGCACGAGATGCTCGGATACCGGGGATCCCTGGCCGGGACGTTGCGCTTCGAGGAGGTCGCGGAAGGCAACGGCCGCACCCACCGCATACTCACGGGGGATTACCGGGGGCACGACGGGCGCTGGGAGCCCTCCGCCCTCGCGGCCGGTCAATCGCTGGTCAACCCCGCGCCTCTGTTCAAGAAGCTGGACGCTTCCATCGTGGACGAGGAGCTGGCCCGGCTGGAGCGGCAATCGGCGTGATCGGCGCCAAGGACTCCGCACCCGCCGTCGCTTCGCGGCACACGACCGGTGCCCGCATGGAGGAATCCGCCGGGGCGAATCCCCCTGGTGAAACTCAGCCTTCGAAGCGGATGGCGGCGAGGCGTTCCACCATCGCGGACAGGTGGGGGAGGATGGCGTGCAGCTCGCCGTGGCTCGACCCCCGGCGCAGCTCGTAGGTGAGCACCAGCATGCCGTGATCCTTGCCGTAGGCGCCAAGGGCGCCCGGGGTGGGGTAGCCGATGGATTCCTTGCGCACGATGCCGGCCGCCTCCACGAACGCGTCCACCGCCTCGTTGACCTCGGCGGGCAGGGTCTCCGGCGGCCGCTCGATTTCCACGAAGCTCTCGCGGAAGCTGTGGAGAGAGAGCACCGTGCTCGGCTTCATGCGCTCCAATGCGCTCAGGAAAGCCCGGGTCTCGGGCTCGGAGGAAGGCGCGGCGCCCGGGGGGTAACGGGCCTTGTGGGGCTCGGGGTTCCAGTCGGCGGTAGGAAGATTGCGGTTCAGATCGACGTTGTGACCGTTCCACCGTTGGCGCAGCAGCGCCCCGTCCGGGTTGAGGCAGGGGATTACCGGCACCGCGGGTTGCTCGTGCAGCAACAGGTGGGCCAGGAAGATGCCCTCAGACTCGTCGCCGTGCACCCCGCCCATCACCAGCAGGTTCGCGGGATTCGCCCGGTACAAATTGATCGAGTTTCCGAGGGCGCTCCGCCCCAGCTCGACCGGCTCCACGGACTCCCAGCCGCCGCCGTTCCAGGCGGGCGGTTCCGACAGCAACGGCATGGGAGCGTACGGGTGAACTTTGGCTTTCATATCTCACTGGCGATGGGAACCGATCGCGATCAGCCCGGCCCGCGGACCCGTGCGGGGAGCCGTATACCGCACGGCCTCTCCCCGAGCCGCTCCGGGTGCGTTCGGCGGGGCCGACCCCAGTTGTACAGGAGCCCGCGGCGGGACACAATCCGCGCCGGTCATGCAACCCCTGGGGCTGGGGCTCCGTGCCCTGCCGCGGCGGGTGACCCGGTGCGGGCCGCTACACTCGGCAAGGGGTTGCCGCCGGGGCTGGGCGCGCCGCCGCACGAGGGAGGTCTCCGGAGATTGTCATTGAATCGAATCCGCCACCTATGCGACAAATGGTAGAATAACCTCAGCCCGGCGCCTGTGGCTCCGGGAACCGTCAGAGCCGTCTTATGGATTTCGCCCCCGCCCTGCAAAACATCCGTGCCAGCATGGATGCCCACGTGATCGGGCACGAGCCGGTGAAGGAGGCGCTCCTGCTCGGGCTGGTGGCACGGGAGCATATCTACGTCCTGGGCGAGCCGGGCTGCGCCAAAACGCTGCTCGCCGAGGTGGCGGCCAATGCGGTGAACCTCTCCTTTTATTTCAACCAGTTGCACCGGGATACCCGCATCAACGAGCTGATTGGCGACGCGGTGCTGGAAAGAAGCCCCATGCCCGGGGGCGAAGGCGAGGTGATCCGGCAGGGCGTGGCCCCCGGCGGCGTGCTCACCGCGGAGGTGGCGCTGCTGGACGATATCTCCCGGGCCCCCGGTGAGGCGCTGAACGTTTTGCTGCGGTTGCTCAACGAGCGGAAGTACCAGTCCCAGCCCATCCCGCTGGTGACCGCCATCGCGACGACCAACCCCACCGACGAGTCGTACTACAACGAGCCGCTGGACCCGGCCAATCTGGACCGCTTCACGCTGCAGCTCAAAACCCAGGGCAGCATCGGCATGCGCAAGTGGGACGAGGCGCGTACCATCATGGACCGCTACGACGGTCCGCCCGGATCCATCGCGTCGCGGCACCCGGTCTCCTCCACTCTGCTGAAGCAGGCCCATCGCGCGGCGTTGCGCGTGGAGCTGCCGCAGCGGGTGCGGGTGGCCTACCGGGAGTTTCTGGACACCCTGGTGAACAAGTTCGGCTGTGACTCCTCCAACTCGCTGCTAACCGACCGCACGATGTTGGTCAAGGTGCCGCGCATGATCAAGACACTGGCCTTCCTGGAAGGGCGCACCGAGGCCCGGGTGGAGGACCTGCGGGTGCTGAAGTACATCCTGACTTTCCGGGTGCCCGAGCACGTCTACGAGCTGCTCGACGAAATCCTCCAGAACATCGCCGAGGAGCCGGAGGCCGCCGAGCTGGACCAACCGGGCGACGAGGAGCTGGACGGGCAGCAGCAGGGGGACGAGGGCGCCCAGCAGGGCGAAGCCCAGGAGCAGAGCGTGCCGGGCGAGGGGGAGGGCGATCTGGTCGACGAATTGATGGAGGCGCTGGAAGGCGAGCAGGGGCACAGCGAGGAGCAGAAACCCCTGCAGCTGCAGGCCAAAGCCGGGAACGAGCCCTCCTCCCGCTATCAACACAATGCGCCCCAGACGGTCAAGAACCTGGAAGTGCTGCTGGGCCGGATCAACGGGCGGCTCGAGCGCAACACCTCGGAGTCTCACGTGCACCCGGGCGGCTCGCCGCGCTCGTGGAAGCGGATGCAGACGTTCGACGAGTTCATGGATACCGATCCGGTGGAAACGGCCATCTGGATGGACAGCCTGAGTCCGCGCCTGCCCCGGGTCTACCGGCGGGAGAAGAAGCACGTCGGGGGCGAGATGGTGATCGTGCGGGACGTCAGCCAATCCATGGAAGGCCGCTATGCGCGCTGGACCTCCTCGGTCGTGACCAAGCTGGTGGAATTGGTGCGCAAGAAGCGGATGCGCATCGGCTACATCGAGTTCAATCACGTGTCGCGGAAGTACACCCACGGCGGGCGGTTCTTCACCCGCGATTACGACAGGATCATCGACATCGCCTCTAACGTGGTGTGCTCGGGCGTGACCAACTATCAGTTCCCCATGCGCGAGGCGCTAAAGGAGTTCCGCGTCCGGGGCACCAACAATAAGCATATCGTGTTCCTCACCGATGGGGAGCCCACCCAGGGCGACTGGCTGGTGCGGGAGGAACGGCGGATGGCTAAGGCGCTCGACGTGGCGGTGCATACTCTGTTCATCGGCACGACCGAATGCCCGGAAATCCTCGACGTGATCTCCGAGGAGACCGGCGGTTGCCAGTTCATCGCGATCCCCGACGAGCACGGCGGCCTGTACGTGGCGGAGCGGTTGTCCAAGCAGCGCACGGACCCGTCCCGGCGGCTCCAAACGCCCAATGTGCTGGAGTTGAAGTCCCCACCCGGAACGCTCAGCCGCAGACACTGAACCCGGTTCGCCGTCCAGACCGGATGCCGGGCGCCGCGGGCGTCCCGTGCCCCCGGCGGCCCATCGTCACATCGAAAGTGAGACCTCTATTGGACAATTCGAAGTCCGCCAAGCGGATCGCCCAGAACTTCCGCAAGCTCCACGAGGAGTTGGATCAGTACGTGATCGGCCACGACAACCTGAAGCGGGCGCTCCTGCTCGGGTTGGTCGCCCGGGAGCACATCTACATCGAGGGCCCTCCCGGCATCGCCAAGACCATGCTCGCCGAGCTGGTTTCCGCGGCCGCGAATCTGGATTTCTATTTCTACCAATTTCACCGCGATACCCGCCTGGCGGAACTGGTGGGCGACGTGGTGATCCAGCGGGAGAAGGATTCGCAAGGGGGCGAGCTGATCGCCCAGTCCATCCGCAAGGGCGGCGTGCTCACCTGCGAGGTGTGTGTGTTGGACGACATCTCCCGCTCGCCCGGCGAGGCGCTGAATGTCCTGCTGCGCATCCTCAACGAGCGGCAATATTTACAGGAACCGATCCCCCTGCTCACGGCGATCGCCACCAGCAACCCCACGGTGGACGATTACTACAACGAGCCGTTGGACCCGGCCAACCTGGACCGCTTCTCGATCCAGCTGCGCTCCGACGGGCTCATCCAGGAGAATCGGTGGAATCAGGTGAAGGAGGTGATCGACCTGTACTCCTCCAACCGTTTCAGCGACGAGATCAAGCCCAAGCCGATCCTCAACCGGGAGATCTTCGACGAAGCCTACAAGGTCCTGCACAGCGTGGTGGTGCCCGAAGCGGTCAAGCGGATGCTGATCGATCTGCTGGACCGCTTCGTCAACCAGTACAAGCTGGACAGTTCCAACTCGCTGATCACCGACCGCGCCTTCTTGGTGAAGGGGGTGAAGATGCTCAAGGCGATGGCGCTCACCGACGGCCGCACCACCGTCGAGCCCAAGGACCTCCACGGCCTGGCCTACATGACCACCTACCGCGTGCCGGAAGACATCCACCGCAACGTCGGCACCCTGATCGACGAATCCATCCAGCGCGTGGGGGAATAGGCCGGGGCAGGCCCCGCCGCGGGTCGAGATAATGCGCCCGGTTGGGAAGACGGGCGGCCAGGGCGATCTCGAATGCGCTCGAGACCGCTCGGGGTGCCGCCGGTGGCCGTTGACTGGTGATCGGTGACCGTTACTAAGCTCCCTCGATGCACTCAAGACAGGCCCTTCGACACGCACAGGACAGGCGGAGACGCCCGCCCTACAATATGTGCCTGGGGTCTTGAACTGGGTTAGTGGGTGCGTTCCCCCGGGGACGTTGCCCGTTTTCCCCCTCGCCTCATCCCACTCAGAGGAGCCGCCAGGCCATGCGCGGCGTCGAGCTGACCGGGCCGGCCGATCCGCCCCCGGAGCTTCAGGGACGCTGGGTCGTCCTCTGGGACGGGGAGTGCGGATTCTGCCGCCGTTCGGTGGAATGGGTGCTGCGCCGGGACCGTGCCGGGCTGCTGGCGGCGGCGCCCTACCAGAACTGCCGGGGCTGGCTCCCCGAGGCGATCCTCGAACGCTCCGAGGAACAGGTGCACCTGCGTTCGCCCGGTGGCCGCTATTGGGGCGGCGGCGCGGCGGCGATTCGATTGGTGGGGTTGCTGGGTCACCCGCTGCTGGAACGGGCGCTCGGCCTGCCGCCCCTGCGGACCGCCGTGGGGCTCTCATACCGCTGGCTGGCCCGCCACAGGAGCCGCTTGGGGCGCTGGATTGCGGGCCGCCCACGCTAAGGGCCGTTTCCTTTGGGCGGAATAACCGCTATGGTGAACGATCCCCCAAAGGTGTCCGAACGTCGGTCCCATGCCTTCAGGTTCAGCTGCGCGGCGCAACATGGATGAGGAGAAATCCGGCAGCGGTCCCCTCACCAACGCTGCGGGTAAATTGCTCAAATCGGTACGGAAAGGGTTTCCCGGGCTTTCCGGCCTGTTCGGCGGCGGAGAGTGGAAGTCCGACCTGAAGCGCTTCTACGAGCGCACCTCCGAGCAATTTATCGAGAAGACCGAGGAGACCAAGCGCACCGTGCGGCTGCGCATGGCGATCCTGGACATCGAGCACCACCTGAACCGGCTCTACCCCGACATCGGCAAGTCGGCCTGCGACCTCTGGAAAGCCGGCGAAACCCCCCTGCTGGACAACGAGGAACTCAAGGCGAAGGTCGAGTTGGTCTGGGAGTATCTGGAGCGCCGCGAAGCCCTCCGCGCCGAGCTGACACAGATGGTCAGCGAGCGCCGCAAGGAGGGGTGAGCGGAACCGGGATCGGTTCCGCCGCGTCTCCTGCCCGCAAGCTCAGCGGGCGACCCCCCCGGCTAGATCCCCACCAGATTGGGCTGGAGCTTCCACAGGCCGCGCTCGTCGGCCCACAGGTCCAGCTCGATCGAGGCGATCTCGTCCACCAGCGGCACGGCGAGGCCGTCCTTGCGCAGGTCCACGGCCTTCAGGTAGCCCCGGCAGGTCTTGCACTCCTCCACCCGCAGGTGGGGCAAATCCTCGGTGGTGTGGATTTCCAACTGCTCCGCCTTGTCCTCTCCGCAGTGGGGACAGAGCCCCCGCCGGAAGGGCCAGCGGGTGCGGCAGAGGGCGCATTCCAGCAGCCGCCGGCTCTTGATGAGCGCCTCGTCCAGCAGCACGGCCAGCTGGGGAGGGCCGCCGCAGACGGGGCAGAAATTCTCGTGCCACTCCTCCGGCGGCTTGCCATCTGCTTTGGCGGTCTGGGCGGCCTGGGCGGCCTGGGCCGCAAGAGCTTCCGCGAGGGGTTGGGCGAAGGCGCGGGGGAAGAACTCCAACTGTAGCGGGTCGCAGCCCAGGGCCTTGGCGAGGGTATCGAGGGGCTCGCGGGCCAGGTAGGCCGCGAGCACCAGCCGCTGGGAATCGGTACCCTGGGCCGTCAGATTTTCCGCCAGGCCGCGCACCACGTCGGTACCGATCTCCGCCGCCCGCTCCAGGAATTCCGAGAACCGCCCCGATAGCTCCTCCAGGGGCAGCCGCGCCAGGCGCAGCCGGGGGAATTCCCCCTCGGCCGCCGCCACGGCGGACAGCCAGTCCTGACCGCCGGCCCAGGCGAACAAATCCCGCTGGAGCTCCAACAGTTCGATGAGGAATTCGAGTAGCGGCGCGGCCTGGGGGCGGCGTGCCAGCAGCTTCTGGGCCCGCAGGCGGCGCGCGTTCCAGTCGGCGGGAGGAGCGGAGGCCGCCGGGCTCAATGCTCGGTCTTCTCCTTGTACCAGAGCGGATGGTGCAGCTTAGCCCACCCGGCCGTCACCCGCCCATAGAGCATGGCGCGCAATGTGCCCGGGTAGGCGACGGTGCTCAGGTACACGTGAACGATCAGGAAGAGCCCGGCGCCGAGCGTGGACAGGTAGTGTAGCAGCCGCATCAGGACCAGGAAGTCACCGCCGAAGTCCGCCGGGAACCACAGGGGCAGGCCGGTCAGAAGCAGCACCGCGCCCAGGATCGACTCCACCCAGAAGAACAGTTTCTGGCCCGCATTGTACTTGCCCACGGGGGGAACGGCGGCCCGGTCGTGGCTGGCGTAGGCCTTGATCGCCCCCAGCCACTTCCAATCGAGCTGGCCGAGAAACATCTCCCGAACCCACATGAAGAACATCAGCGCCAGCCCCACCGAGAACACGATCCCGGCGACGGGATGGATCACACGGGCCGCCGCGCCGCCCCCCAGGATCGTGGTCATCCAGAACAGCGAGGGATAGCTGAAGGCGAGCCCCGTCAGCAGCAGGAGCAGAAAGGACAGGCCCACCGTCCAGTGTACCACCCGGTGGGCGTAGGAATGGCGCTGGAGTTCGTTGCGCGCCACCTCAGCCCTCTCCGTGCGAGTTCTCGTCGGGGGTGTCGGGTCCCACGGCAAGGTAGTGAAGCGCGGTGGCCAGAATGCCGGCGCCGAACAGGAAGGCGCCGATGGTCTTGATGGCGCCCAGAGCGGAGATCGCGCCCCGCTCGGCCACGGGCGATTCGGGCAGGTCGTATTCCTCCAGTTGGTCGCCGTAGGGCACCACGTACATCATGTGGGTGCCGCCCACGCCTTCCGGATTGTAGAGCGCCGCGTTCTGGAAGCCACGGTTGTTGAGCACCTCCAACTTATCCTCGGCCAGCAGCACCATGTCGTCCTTGGTGCCGTAGGAGATGGCGTTGGTGGGGCAAGTTTTCACGCAGGCCGGCTCCAGTCCCGCTTCCACCCGGTCGATGCACATGTTGCACTTGTAAACCTTGCGGGTTTCGGCGTTGAAACGGGGAATGTCGAAGGGACAGCCCGCCACGCAGTACTGGCAGCCGATGCAATTCTCCTGGTTGAAATCGACGATGCCGTTCTCGTACTGGACGATCGCACCGGGGGCGGGGCAGGCGAACAGGCAGCCCGGCTCCTCGCAATGGTGGCAGGCGTCCTTCTTGATCAACCACTTGACGTCGCCGCCGATCTCCACCTCGTTGAAGCGCATCAGCAGCCACGTATCGGGGCTGAGGTCCACATGGCTCTGGAAGCTGCCGAAGTTGTGGGTCGGCTCCACCTTCAGCTCGTTCCACTCCTTGCAGGCTATCTCGCACGCCTTGCAGCCGATGCAGCGGGAGATATCCACCAGCTTGGCGATCTCCGGGTTCTGCCGGATGCCGGGGGCGACCGGCTCGGGGCTGGCGGAAATGCGCTTGAGCGCCAGACTGCTATCGGACAGATTCATGGCCGGCCTCCCTTATGCCTTTTCGATGTCGACCAGAAAGGCCTTGAATTCCGGGCAGCGCGTGTTCACGTCGCCCACGAAGGGACTAAGGCTGTTCGCTATCGCGCCTTGATTGATGCCGATGAATCCCCAGTGAATCGGGATGCCGACGGTGTAGGTCTTTTTCCCGTTGACCATCATCGACTTGATGCGCTTGGTGACGATCGCCACCCCTTGCACTTCTCCGCGCTTGGATCTGACCCGGGCCTTGCCGCCGTTGACGATGCCCTTCTCCGCGGCGAGCTCTTCCGGCACCTCGATGAAGAAGTCCGGCATGGATTCGACCAGATAGGGCATGTTGCTGGTCACGAAGTGCTCCCGCTCCACCACCCGGTAGACCGTACAGGCGTAGGGGAAGTCCTTCGTGTTGCGGGTCAGGGACTCCTTGATGCCATCGTAGTAGTGCACCGCCGGCGAGTTGGGGACATTCTCGTGCAGGATATTGACGGTCGGGCTTTCCACCGGCTCGTAATGCTCGGGGAAGGGCCCGTCCTTCATGGGGAAAATAGGCGACGCGGCGAATATCCGGGCCACGCCCTCCTCGTTCATAATGAAGGCGCCCATCTTGCCCGGCGGGGTGGTCTTGCCGTAGTCCGGCACGTCGCCCACCCACTCGCTGCCGGTCCACTGAATCCCCGGCCGCGACGGATCCCAGGGCCGCCCCTCGGCGTCGGCGGAGGCGCGGTTGTAGAGCACACGCCGGTTGAGCGGCCAGTTCCAGGCCCAGGTGTGGTGCATGCCCATGCCCGTGGGATCTTCGGTTCCCCGGCGGGCCATCATGTTGCCGTCCTCGGTAAAGCTGCCCGAGTACAGCCAGTTGCCCGATACGGTGCTGCCGTCCGCCTTGAGTTGGCCGAACGAGGAGAGCAGCTTGCGGGTCTTGAGATCGTAGCCGTTGATCTCCTTCGCCAGCTCCACCAGCGACGGCTCACGCGGGTTGGCGTAGTTCCAGGTCAGGTGATCGATGGGGTCGTGATAGGCCCCGCCTTCCTGGGCGTAGAGCTCCTTCACGCGCCAGAACAGTTCGGAGAGGATCGCCGTGTCGCTGTGGACCCCCGTCGGCGGGTCGATCACCTTCTCCTTCCACTGCGCCCAGCGGCCGCTGTTGGTGAAGGAGCCGTCCCGCTCGATCCAGTGGGTCGCCGGCAGGAAGAACACTTCGGTGTCGACGTCCTCCGGATTCACGCCGGGGGCCTTCCAGAACTCCGCC
>JAPUJL010000451.1 GCA_027296185.1 SAR324 cluster bacterium
ACGACCAATACCGTATGATTCATCGTATCGTCCCGATCGGGAGATGAGTTTCGTGCCCCGCTCCGCCGCCTTCCTTACGGCACCGGCAGCTCGATGGAAAAGACCGAGCCGTGGGGCTGACGGTCCATGTGACGAATGTAGCCGCTGTGATCCGAGACGATCTGGTTCACGATGGCCAGCCCCAACCCGGTACCGCCTTCCTTGGTGGAGGTATAGGGCTCGAAGAGACGGTTGCGCACCTCGTCCGGCACCCCGGGCCCATCGTCGATCACCTCGGCCAGCACCACCCGATCGTCCCGCCGGTAGACCGTGCGGATGGTGATCGTCCCATGCGAGGCGAGGGAGGCCGCGGCATTGTCGATAAGATTGGTGAAGACGCGCTTCATCTGCTCCCGGTCCAGCGGCAGGGCGGGCAACTCCTCCGCCAACTGAAGCGAAAGGCGGATCGAATCCGGCAGCCCGCCCTCGTAAAAGCGCGCCAAATCCTGGATCACGACGTTCAGGTCGCCGGGGACGGGCTTGCTCTCGGGCAGTTTGGCGAACTGGGAGAACTCGTTGACCATCATCTTTAGGCTGGAAACCTCGTTGATGATGGTCTGGGTGCATTGGTCCATCACCGCGCCGTCGCCACTCAACCGGTCCAGGTACTTCCGCCGGATGCGCTGGGCGGAAAGCTGGATCGGCGTCAGGGGGTTCTTGATTTCGTGGGCCACCCGCCGCGCCACTTCCCGCCAGGCCAGAGCCCGCTGCGTGCGCTGGAGGTCCGTGACGTCCTCGATCATCACCACCACGCCCTGCCGCTCGCCCTCGCCGGTTTCCAGCGGCAGGGTGGAGACATCCACCTGAATTTGCTTGCGGTTGCCCGACAGGGTGAAGTTCTGCACCACGGAGCGCTCCGGGGCCAGCTGGGCCCGCTCGAGCAGTTCATCCAGCAGTTGGGCCACCTCCCGGTCGAACACCACCCGGTAGTGCCGCTGCAGAAAGGGTTTCACCCGCGGTTTCAGCAGCCGCTGCGCCGACCGGTTGAGCGTCGCGATCACGCCCTGGGGGGTGAGGGAGACGATCCCCACGTCGATGTTTTCCAGCAACAGCTCGACGAACCGGTTTCGCTCTCCCAGTTCCCGGTGGCTGTTGCGCAGATTCTCCGTCGTATCGATCAACTGCAACCGCTGATCCTTCAACTGGCGGCTCATCCCGTTGAAGGCGCTCACGAGCCCCTCGAAGTCCCGCTTCAGCGGCCCCAGGCTGGCCCCCGAAACCTGGTAGCCCAACTCCCCGGCGGAGACGCGCCGGGTGGCGTCGGCCAGCCGCTCGACCGGGGTGACGAATCCCCGCGCCAAGTAGAAGGCGATCCACGTGGCGGCGAAGATGATCAGCAACGTGATCCCCACCAGGATCGTCAGCACCAACAGCAGAAGATCCCGCCCCAGCACGGGGGCGGCGTGCTCCTTCAGCTCCAGGGTCATCACCGCCTGGGACAAGCCGGTGGGCTCGATCTGAATCACCTCGGCGGTCAATCCATCCGGACTGCCGGGGATGGGCACCAGCATCCGGCGCACCTGCCGCTCCTCGAACCGCTCCACCCAGAAGAAACCGTCCTCGCTGTCGAAGTACTCTTCGGGCGGCACGGCGGTGTACTCGCTCACTGCCGGCGCGGCGATCCACTGGGCGATGGGCCGCCGCTCCCGGTCGTAGATGTAGATTCCGCCCGTGGCGCCGGGCGGCAGATCCTGGGTCCATTCCCCGTCCCGGTACGCCGCGGCACTCACCGGCAGCATCGCGACGATGCGGTCGGTAGACAGGGTCAACAGCCGGTGCTGGCGCACGTTCAGGGAGTTCATCACCACCCGGGCGTTGTCCAGCACCTGCCGGTATTCCCCCACCGACCAGGACTTGAACAGCTGGGCGATGAACCCGCTCGCCGCGAGGTGAAACGCCGTGGCGGGCAGCGACAACGCGAGGAACGCCACGATCAGCTTGGTCTTGAGGCTGAATCCGGCCAGGGGGCTGCGGCTCTCGTAGGCCAGCTTGAACAGGTGCCGCAGGATCAGGTAAAACACCGCGGTCAGCAGCACCACGTTCACGTTGACCGCCACGAACATCAGCAGGTTGGCGTCGATCCGCTGCCAGGTGTTGAAGCCGGAGTAATTCAGCAAGAAGCCGACCTGGAGCACGATCAGCGTCAGCAGGCTGAACAGCACCAGCAGGTCGTTACGGATGCGGCGACCGCGGCTGCGCGGGGACTTCTTCCCGGCGGACTTCGCGGTGTCTTGAGCGGCCATCGGTGTCTCGCTGCGTGCCGTTCCGAATTCAGGCGCCCCCCGGCCCAGCGCCCGTGGCGAGTCCAAATTTCATTTTATCGGACTCACCGGCGGATTTCCATCCGCGCGGCGGGGGCGGGGCCGTAATGAGCGAGCCGGCGGTGGCGGATCGGCCCGGGTTGCCACGAGAAAGCGGCCAAAGCCGAGCAGCCGGGCGCCTTGTATCTCCAGGCGGCTGTGCTACAACTGAACCTGGCCGGGATCCGAGACCCCCCCAGGCGCCCCAAGGGGCAAGGCGCCGGCCCCGGCATCTGCGCCCGTAGTTAAACTGGATATAACAGTGGATTGCGATTCCGCCGTTCTGGGTTCGAGTCCCGGCGGGCGCACTATTCCCCTTCAGCGCAACATTCGAGTTCTCGGCACCGCTTCGAGCGGCGCGGCGCGGCTCACGGCACCTTCGCTTCCCCGTTGGGCCGGCAACGACCCACGGTGACGGAATCATGAGGATTTGGATCGACGCGGATGCCTGCCCGAAGATGATCAAGGACTTCGTCTTCAAGGTTTCCCACAGGCTGCAAGTCCCGGTCATTCTGGTCGCGAACAGCGGCATCCATGTGCCCCGATCCAATCGGGTATCCCTTGTCGTTGTCGGCAAGGCCATCGACGAGGCCGATCGCCATATCCTGAAAAACTGCGCCGCGGGTGACCTGGTCGTCACCGCCGACATTCCCTTGGCCTCTTCCCTTGTCGATAAAGGGGTGGTGGCCATTAATCCCCGGGGGACGGTCTACACGACGGACAACGTCAAGGAAGCCCTTGCAACGCGTGATCTGACGCAAGAACTGCGCGAAGAAGGAATCATGTCCGGCGGCCCACCGCCGCTGGGGCCCAGGGACAGGGAAAAGTTCGCCAACGCCATCGACCGGGAACTGACCCAGCTGCAAAGGAATTCCCCGTGAACGGGCGACATTCTAATCCGATCGCTCGCCTACAGAATAATGCACCCTGGCTTGTACCCGTTCGCACCCGGCGAAAGTAGCAAAGCGGCAGGGCACAGGTGGGTAGGTTCTTGAACGGCCCCCTTAAACGATCAGGCCATCCGACTCGATTTCGATGGCACCCCTCTGGACGAACAGGGAGAAATGATCGATGCCGATGCGGAGGGTAGGCAGAAGCCCGCCCATGAATGAATGCGCGGGGCCAATTTCTATTCCCCAACCCCCACCTTGGCGACTGCGAGGGTGAGGGATTTGAGGGCTTCCGGCCAATCGGCGACGTTGGGGTTTTCCGCCTTGTGATGTGCGATCACGGCCATGGCGGCGTCGAAAAGTTCCGGGCTGACCACGAGGAGCCGGGCGTTGGCATTGCGTTCGGCCAGGGAGGTTTCCGCATCCTCCACTTCCTGGGAATCGAGAAAACCCTTTTTGGGCATGCCTTTGGCCGTCAGGGAAGCGATGGCCACGCCGGCCTTTTTGGGGTGCATGATCATGCAGGGGCCTTGGGCGTCCTTGGCCAATCGCCAGGGGCCGGTCGTGTGTGCGTGCATCGGAAGTCTCGTTGGGGTTGACCGATCTTGGCCGGCAGCTACCAGATGGGTGGTGTAAAACATCTTGTGAGAATTCGATCTGAGGTACCGCGGAGGGTGCTTTCCCTTTAGGGTTTATTTG
>JAPUJL010000452.1 GCA_027296185.1 SAR324 cluster bacterium
GATCCCGCTCGGCCCGGGCCGCCTCCAGGCGCGCCCAGACCCCCCGGCGGGCCAGCAGCGAACGGCGCAGCTTTCGATGCAGCGGTGCGATGGCGAGTGCCAATGCGAATGCGGCGGGAAGGAGCACCCAACCGTAAAGGAAGCGCATCATGCCGGTTCGGTGCCGTCCGATTGGCGGGCGGCGAGCCGCGCCAGCACGATGCCGAGCACGTGCGCCGGCGCGATGCCCACCAGGCAGGCCTTGGGGAGGGGGTGGGTGCAGCGGCCCTCGCCCATGCGGGTGCAGGGACGGCAAGGGAGATCGCGCTGAATGACGATGCTGCCCGGGCGTGCGGGGAAATAGCCCAGGTGCTCCGTGGTCGGGCCGAACAGAACGATCGCGTCCCGCCCCACGGCCTCGGTCAGGTGGCTCATGCCCGTGTCGTTGGCGAGGGTCAGATCGGTCAGGGAGGCGAAGTAGGCGGACTCCAGCAGGGTCGTGCGGCCCACCAGGGAGATTGCGTGGGCGCCCAACCCCTCGGCCAGGGCCCCCGCCTCCCGGTCTTCGGGACCGCCGAAGACCGCCACGCCGCCGCCGGTTTTCCGCACGAATCCCTCGGCGAACGCTCGGAACGCGCCGATCGGCCAGCGCTTCAGTTCCCATGCCGCCACGGGAGCCACGCCGATCACGGGCAATCCCATCCGGCGCCATCCATCGATCCGCTCCAGTTCCGCCCCGAACCGCTCCCGCAAGGCCGGGTCGTTCCGCAGCCGGTCCAGGAGGATTTCCGGGCCGCGGCCGTCGTCTTCGATTCCGTAGGGTGCCAGCGCCGCGGCGAAGTCCTGCTCCTTGCGGCGTGGGCGGCGGTAGGTATCGATGCCGAAGCGAATCAACAGCCATCGGGCCAGGGTGCGCTTGGAGTATTCCACCCCGGGGGCGCCGAGCCATCGCGCCAGCAGCCGGCTGCGCGGGCTCTTGTGAATATCCACGACCAGATCCACCCCCTCCGCCCGCAGTTCCCGGGCCAGCCGGCGCAGGCCGGCGAAACCCTGTTTGCGCTCGAAGCCGATGGCGCGGTCCAGATGGGGATTGTCCGCGATCAAGGGCAGGTAAGCCTCAGCCGTGATCATGGTCAGGTGGGCCTGGGGATACCGCGCCCGAATCTGCCGCGGCAGCCCGGTCGCCTTCACCACGTCGCCCAGGGACGTAAAGCGTACGATCACGATCCGGGGCCGCGGTGGAAGCGGGCGCGGGGCCTGCGGCGCCGTGCTTTCGCGCCCGGTGGTGCGGGGTTCCGGCGGGCCTGCCGCCGACCGGGGGGGATCGGATGGATTGGCAGGGTCCGTGCAAGGTTGGTGCGGTGACATTGGTTAACTGAGCGGCGAAGGGCGGCGGTTTGTCAAGGCGCCGCGGGTGCTTTCACACTGTAACGGCGAGCCAGGCGGGCACGATGACGACCATTGCAGAACTGGCCGCCCAAGTAGCGCTGCCCTTCGAGGGCGACGGCGATCTGGACGTGAGCGGGGTGTGCGGCTTGGCCACCGCCGGGCCGGAACACTTGACCTTCGTGGAGTCCGAAAAGTTCGTCCAGCAGGCGCTGGACTCGCCCGTGCGGGCTTTGGTCGCGCAGGAAGGCCTGGAGCTTCCCGGCAAATCGGTGATCCGCTCCCCCTTTCCTCAACTGACCGTCATCCAGATCACGCCGCTGCTTCATCCGCGGCCCGCCAGCCAGCCGGGGACGGATTCCCGCGCAGCCGTGGGCACCGGATGCCGGATTGCCGAGAGCGCCACCCTCCATCCCTTCGCCGCGCTGGGTAATGGTGTGACGGTCGGGGAACGGAGCGAAATCTGCTCGGGCGTGTCCCTCGGCGACGGCGTCCAAATCGGCGCGGACTGCCACCTCCACCCGGGCGTCACGGTGGGATGGGGTTGCCGCCTCGGCGACCGGGTGATCGTCCACGCGGGCACTGTATTCGGCTCGGACGGCTTCGGCTTCGTCCAGCACGAGGGGCGGCACGTGAAGATTCCCCACGTGGGCAACGTGATCGTCGAGGACGACGTGGAGATCGGCGCCAACTGCGCCATCGACCGCTCCACCTACGACACCACGGTGATCGGCCGCGGCACCAAGATGGACAACCTGGTACACATCGCCCACAACTGCGATGTGGGTGAATTCTCGCTGTTCTCGGGCCAATGCGGCGTCGCGGGCACGACCAAGATGGGCGCCTACTTCCTGATGGCGGGGCAATCGGGGGTTGCCGGCCATCTGGACATTCCCGACCGGGTGACGATCGGACCGAAATCCATGATGGTCCGCACCGGCCGGAGCGGCGAGACCTACGCGGGCATCCCCGCCCGCCCCATGCGCGAATGGGCCAAGGCCGTGGGCGCCTTCTATTCCCTGCCGCGCCTCATGAAGCGGTGGCGGGCCGAAGCGGCAACCGGTGGCGCCCCCGATTCCGAGGGCGAAAAGGGCTAGACTGCGCGGGGGAGTTTTCCGGCGCGCATGCCGCAGCCTTCCAACGCTCCACCGCCGACAGGCGACGCGGGTTGCCGACGCGCGAGCGTCTCGCCTGTCCCGAGCCCTGGGGCGGACGCGGCGGCGCCCCGGCTCACTCCACCCTACCCGGATCGGTGTTCCGGAAGGACGATTCAGGTCGAAGGGGCGGGCCGGAATCGTCCGGCGGGCCGCTCAAATTGCAGGACCCACGTTCTCGTTGATGCGCTTCCGCAGATCCTCAAGGGTAGCCGGCCAACGAAATTCCCCGACCAGATCCACGTCGTCGATGAAGTGCTGGATCGATTCGGCTTGAGCGATTTTCAGCGCCGCCAACGCGAAGGCCCGGGCCAGGTGCAACATCAGCGGATTGGCGCCCTTCTCCTCGAGCACCTTATTGTAGCGGAGTTCGACACTCTTCTCGGTGCGGCACTTGTCGAAGGTGGACGACTGCTCGGCGTTGGTGTGCAGCGGCTTGAGGAATACCCGCACCCATTCCCGCGGTGAGGGGTAGGGGTAGGCGCTGCTTTCCACCGCCTGACAGAATGCATCGAACCCCGCCGGGGCATGGGGGGCGATACGGTCGATCTGCTTGAGCATGACCTTGCGCAGCGCCTCGTAGCGGGCTCCCTTCTCATACTCGTTCAGTGCCGCGAAGCGCTGCCGGGCCTCGTTGAGTTCCGCCCGCCGCACCGCGTCTTCCAGGGCGGAAATGAGGCGCACGTCCGGGGAATTGTCGGCGAAATCGGCCGGGACGGCGGTCTCGCTGGGATTGAGGCGCGCCTGCCGCCGCACCTTTTCCACCAGGCTTCCCGCCAGGGCGGCGTGATGGAAGGGCGTATCGGTCTTGCCCAGTACCGACCTTGCGGCGGAGGTCAGCGCCGCCTCGATTTGATCCAGATTGATCTGCTCGCTTTCGTGGAAGCGCCGGGCGATTTGCACCCGCTGCTTGTCCAGGGCGGGCACCAGCTTGGTGTAAGCCGTCCGGCCCTCCTGGGATTCCAGGTAGCCGATCGCACTGTGATGGAGGTCCGCGGCCAGCGTAAGGCAGCCCAAGCGCAACGGCGATTCAGCGAAAGTGGATTCCAGGGTTTTCGTCGCCTTGACCAGCTCCGGCGCGGTTTCGATGTGCCGCAACTGCAGCGCCCGGATCTGTGAGGTGAGCAGAAGAACCTGATCGGCGAGGGCGCTGGCCTCGTTGGGGTTGGTTTGCGCGGTGCCCAGGGATGCGGTGAGCGCCGCGGCCGCCTCCTCCCGGTAGGCCGCGCGGTCGGGCCAGGTCTTCAGCAGAATCGGATGGAGCGATTTGATCGCGGCCAGGACGATCTGCCGGGATTTGCCTCCGATGAGCGATTCCATGGTGCGGTCTCCGTGCAAAGCCAGCAGAGGAGCGGTGCTCCGATCGTCTCCAGCGTGCCACGGCATGAACGCCGCGGCCACCCTCAGGTGCGGCGCAGCCGGAGGCCCAGTTCCCGCAGTTGCCCCTCCCCGACCGGAGAGGGGGCCTGCATCATCAGGTCGGTGGCGCGCTGGGTCTTGGGAAACGCGATTACGTCCCGGATCGATTCGGTGCCGACCAGGAACATCACGATGCGGTCGAAGCCCAGCGCGATTCCGCCGTGGGGCGGGGCGCCGAATTGCAACGCATTGAGGAAGAAACCGAATTGCGCCTCCGCCTCCTCCTCGCTCATGCCGAGCAACTGGAACATCTTCCGTTGCATGTCCGCCCGGTGGTTGCGGATACTGCCTCCGCCCAGCTCCACCCCATTCAGCACGATGTCGTAGGCCTGCGCCCGGATCGCCAGCGGATCCAGCTCGTCCAGCCGCTCCGCATCCTCCGGCACGGGCGCCGTGAAAGGATGGTGCATGGCCGTGGCGCGCTTGGCCTCCTCGTCCCATTCCAGCAGGGGGAAGCCGGTAACCCAGGTGAAGGCGAATGCATTCTCGGGGATCAGCTTCATGCGCCGCGCGATTTCCTTGCGCAGGTTACCCAGGGAATCGGCCACGACGCCGCGGGAATCGGCGCCGAACACGGCCAGGTCGCCCACTTCCAGGCCCAGGCGATCGGCGACGGCGTTGCGCTGGCCCTCGGTGAAGAACTTGGCGATGGGGGATTGCCAGCCGTCCGGGTTGACTTTCACCCACGCCATGCCCTTGGCCCCGAATTGAGCCACGAATTCGGTGAGGTCGTCCAAATCCTTACGGGAAAGCGCGGCGCCGCCCGGTACCCGGATTCCGGCCACGCGCCCACCCGCCTCCAGGACCCGGGCGAAGACCCGGAACTCCGCCCCCGCCACGGCAGCGGAGAGATCGACCAGCTTCAGGCCGAAGCGCAAATCCGGGGCGTCGCTGCCGTAGGCGTCCATGGCCTCGCGGTAGGTCAACTGGGGAATGGGCAGGGGCACCTCCACGCCGATGATTTCCCGGAAGAGCCGCGCCAGCATCCCATCCACCAGCTCCCGCACCTCCTCGGGGCGGGTGAACGCCAGCTCCAGATCGATCTGGGTGAACTCCGGCTGCCGGTTGCCCCGCAGATCCTCGTCGCGGAAGCACCTGACAATCTGGTAGTAGCGGTCGAAACCGGAGATCATCAGCAGTTGCTTGAACAACTGGGGCGACTGGGGCAGCGCGTAGAACTGTCCGGGGCTCACCCGCGAAGGCACCAGATAGTCCCGCGCCCCCTCCGGGGTGGAGCGGGTCAGCATCGGCGTTTCGATCTCGACGAACCCCTCGGCGTCCAGGCTGTCCCGCACCAGGGCCGCCGCGCGGGCGCGCAGGCGGAAATTGTGCTGCATCTCCGGCCGCCGCAGATCGTAGAAGCGCTGCGTCATCCGCAGCCGCTCGTCCACGTTGTCGGACCAGTCGAAGGGCGGCGGCTTGGACTGGTTCAGGATTTCCAGGCGGTTGGAAAGGATCTCCACCTCCCCGGTGGGCAGCTTGGGGTTGACGTTGCCCTCCTCCCGGGGCGCCACTTCCCCCCGGGCGGCGATGACGAACTCGTTGCGCAATCGGTCGCCCAGGCGATGCGCCTCCACGTCCACCTCGGGACGGAAGACGACCTGCACGATTCCGGTGTGGTCGCGCAGATCGACGAAGATCACCCCGCCATGGTCGCGCCGGGTCTGCACCCACCCCATCACCACGACGGTCTGTCCCACGTGGCTGGACCGCAGCTCGCCACAACGGTGGGTGCGTAATCCGAGTCTCATGAACGGTGGCCGTGCCGGAAGAGGGCGGGGTGCCGGGATCGACGGGAGGGTTTGGGTAAATTTATCAAATTCTTGGTCTTGTCCCACTCTTGTCAAGCAAAAACCCGGCCCGGCATCGCGGCAGAGCCGCCTACTTGATGCGGTGGATGAGGTGGTAGCCGAAGGAGGTTTCGACGATGTCCGAGATCTCCCCCGGTTTGAGGGCGAAGGCTGCATCGTCGAAGGCCGGATCCGCCTGGCCCCGGGCCAGCTCGCCGATTTCGCCCCCGCGCTCCCGGGTTTTGGGGTCGTCCGAATGAGCGATGGCCATCTCGGTGAAGGACTTGCCCGCGGCGATTTCCTTTTGGATCGATTCCAGCACCTGGTGGGCCTCCTCCTTGTTCCGCGAGACCCGGGAATCTCGGGCGCCCTGCCAGGTGACCAGGATGTGGCTGACCTTGATCGCCTGCGCGGGGATGCGCCGGAACACCACGTAGCCGAAGGGGCTCTCGACCGGATCGCTCACCTGCCCCTCGCCCAGGGTCAACGCGGAGCGGATGAAATCGGGCAGGCGCTCGTTGCTGGCGTCGACGATGGGCAGCAGGCTCGTATTGGCGTCGCTGTATTCCTTCGCCAGCGCCGAGAAATCGGCCCCCTTGCGCCGGGCCAGGTCGGCGAAGCGCTGGGCCACATCCAGCGCCTCGGTCTTGCTGTAGATCAGCGGTGCCACCGGCGCATTGGCGCCCTCGAAGTGGATGAGGAAGTAGCGCAGCCCGATCCGTTGGGCGGGCGCCCTCCCGGCCTCCGGCAACCGGGCGGGGTCGATCTCGGCGGTGGGCTCGGGTAGCTTCTTCAGCCGCTGGCCGCCGATCCGCTTCATCTCCCTCAGCTTGCGGGCGGCGGCCCGTTGCAGCTCGTATTCTTGCGCCTCGGTTCCGATGCGCAGGATGTCCACCTTGTTCATGGTGTCGCCCTGGCGGATCTTGAGCACCCGATCCATCCCCTCGACGACCTCTCCGAACACCGAATGGCGGTCGTTCAACCAGGGCGTCGGGACCACGGTGATGAAGAACTGGCTGCCGTTGGTGTTGGGGCCCGAGTTGGCCATCGACAGAATCCCCGGCTTGTCGTGCCGCAGCGATTCGTGAAACTCGTCGACGAACATGAACCCCGGCCCCCCCCGCCCGTTGCCCTGGGGGTCGCCGCCCTGGACCATGAAGTTCGCCACCACGCGGTGGAACGTCAGTCCGTCGTAGAATCGCCGGTTCCTCTGCGGAACGTTCTGGTCGTCGAACCACGCCTGCGTGCCCTCGGCCAATCCCACGAAATTCGCGACGGTGATGGGCACTTCCTTGTAGTACAGCTTGGCGACGATGACGCCCTTGTTGGTCTCGAAGCGGGCGTACATTCCATCCGGCAGATCCGCCGCCAGCGCGGCGGCGGCTCCTCCCATCAGCCAACCCAACAGCAGGATCAACAGCATGGGGGAGCCTTTTCTCATGGTATCCTCCGGGGCAATCGAGATAGGGTGACGCCAACACCGGGGCGGTGAGGGGCGATTCGGTGAAATGCCGATGATTGATGGTTCCCCGCAAATTGTCAAACGCAGGGACGGTGGGTGTTCTGCGGTCCCGTGGCTCCGGAGGGACGCCTGCATTCGCGTACCCGCCCCAATCGAACATGCCCGATTCCGTCGATCCCCTGGCCCGCCCGCTCCATTTGAAGGACGTCGCGTTCTTCTTTCTGCCCCTGGCGTTTACGGCGGAGTTGATGATGGTCTCCCACACCATCATCCACGCCTCGCTGGCACGCTGGGAGAGCCCCACGGAATCGCTGGCGGCGTTCAGCATCGCGCTATCGTTTCACACGATCCTCTCCAGCCCGACCGTGGTCGCGCCGTTCACGATGCTTTCCTATCTGAAGGATCGCGGGTCGGCGGTGCAGTTGTTCCGCTTCCACGGGGTGCTGATGCTCGCTCCCATGGCCGTGACGATGCTGGTGGCGCTGACGCCGCTGGGGGACTGGATCTTCCAGTACCTGCTGGGCGCCAGCCCCGCGGTAGCGGCCCAGGCCCGCCAGGCGACGTTCGTGTTGGCCTGGGTGCATCCGCTGATCGCCCTGCGATCCATGGCCAACGCGGTGTTCATGCTCAACCGCCGCACGATCATGATCACCTGCGGCACCCTGGTGCGGCTGCTGGGGCTGGCGGCCGTCCTGGCCACCCTGGCGCCCTGGCTGGGCGGCGCGGCCGGAGGGGCGCTGAGCCTGGTGGGCTGTATCTTCGTCGAGACGGTGTTCATGTTGTACTTGGCCCGCCGCTTTCTCTTCGCCCTGCCCCCCCGCTCCGAGACGCCGGTCACCCAGCGGGAGGTGTGGGCCTTCGCCTGGCCCTTGATGATCAGCCAGATGACCGAGGGTTCGCTGGCGTTCGCGATCAACGTCTTCATCGGGCGGCTGGCCAAGCCGGACCTGGCCCTGGCGGCATTCGGCGTCGTGCGCGGGTTGGCCATGCTGCTGCTCAGCCCCTTGCGCAACCTGGCCCACACCGCCCAGGCGCTGGTACACGGCGAGGCGGAGCGGAAGGTGATGGTGCGGTTTACCGCCATCGCCGTGCTCACGATTACCGCCGCGATACTGCTGCTGTTCTGGAGTCCTCTGCGCCCCGTGATATTGGAGGGGGTGATGGGGCTGACCGGCGAGTTGAACCGCTACAGCATCCTCGGTGTGCAGACGATAGTCCTGGTGCCGTTGTTCTGGGGTTACGCTGCGCTG
>JAPUJL010000453.1 GCA_027296185.1 SAR324 cluster bacterium
TGCCTATGGCGTGGGCTCACTGGGCGTCCAGAATGTCGCCTCCAAAGCCTATGTCTGCCGCGGCGTGCTGCTGAATGCGGCGAAGTATCGGGGCGTGGACATGTTGCCGATCCCGAAGGGCGGCAACCGCACTGACCCGGGCAACGTCAACGACGACGACATCAAGGGCATAGTGCGCGCACAGGGCATGCGGGAAATCGGCGAAGCCGACTGCGTGTTCATCTACACCGGCTGGGGCAACGTCTGGTCTCCCGTCGGCTGGGATGACTATTCGGCCGAAGAGAAGCAGAAGCGCATCGTCAAGTTCAACTCCGGCGCTCCCGGCTGGGGTATATCGGGCTGCCGCTACCTGGCCTCCCGCAAGATCGCCATGACCGGCGGCGACACCTGGCCGAACGATGCGGTTCCGGCCGAGCGCGACGGCTGGCCGTTCGAGTGCCACCCCTATCTGCAAACGGGTTTGGGAATCTGGAACCTGGAGAATCTGCAGTTCGTCGACCTCTTGGCGGACGGCACGAATGAATTCCTGTTCGTCTGGTCCCCGCTGCGGATTAAAGGCGGCACAGGCTCTCCGGGCAACCCGGTGGCGATCTGGTAGTTTCGATCCAAATTGCTTCAGTTTTTTTCCGGAGCCGGCGGCAACGCCGGCTCTTTTTTTTCGTCCGGCGCTTCCATCGGCGCCCGCGCCGATCGCAGGGCCGATCGCAGGGCCCCGCCAATCGTGTCCTGGGACGGTTCCGCTTGTTCCGGTTGACAAGCGGCCCGGGCGGTTTGATACAGTCCAACTGGCAGTGACCGGAGCGATCCCCCGCAGCGAAAGTTCACGACGCGGGCGGATCGGCGCAAGGGAGCGGGACGCTCCTCCTCCCGGGCCCCATCAAGGACGATTGGCCCATGGGTCTCACCCGCGAAACGATCCAGGAAATCAAGGCACGGGCCGATATCGCCCAGATCGTGGGCGACCGGGTCGCGCTTACGCCCTCCGGCGGCGGATTCAAGGGGTTGTGTCCCTTCCACCCCGAGAAGACCCCGTCCTTCACGGTCAACCCCCAGCGCGGCATCTACCATTGCTTCGGCTGCGGGGAAGGGGGCAGCGTCATCGATTTCGTGATGGCCTTCGAGCGGCTTTCCTTCGGCGAGGCTGCTGAGTCGCTGGCCGAGCGGTTGGGCATTTCCCTCGGCAGCGGCAAGCCGGCGCCGCCACGCCACCGGGACCTGGAGGCGCTCGAAGCGGCGCGGCTCTATTACCGCAAGAATCTGCTGGAGCGCCCGGAGGGGGAGATCGGGCGGCGCTACCTGCTCAAGCGCCGCTTCGGCGAGGAGATGTGGGAGGCATTCTCCCTCGGCTTCGCCCTGGACGGCTGGCAGGGCTGGACCGAGACCGGGCAACGGGGCGGCTTCGCCCTGGACGATCTCACCGCCGCCGGTCTGGTCAAGCTGTCCAACGGCGGACGGCCCTACGATCTGCTGCGCAAGCGGGTGGTGTTTCCCATCCTCGACGCGCGGGGCCGATGCATCGCCTTTGGCGGCCGGGTGGTCGAGGCCCTCGACGAGCCGAAGTACCTCAACACTCCCGAGACCCGTCACTACCACAAAGGCAAGGTGCTCTTCGGGCTCTCCCAGGGAATGGACGCTATCCGCAAGTCCAAGCGCGCCGTCCTGGTCGAGGGCTATCTGGACGTGATGCGCCTCCACGAGCGTGGCTTCGGCGAGGCGGTGGCCGCCTGCGGCACGGCCCTGACCGCCGATCACCTCGATCTGCTGGGGCGCTATACGGAGCGCGTGCTGCTCCTGTTCGACGGCGACGAGGCGGGGGCGCGCGCGGCGTTGCGCAGCGTGCCCCTGTTTCTCAACCGGGGTATCGAGGCCCATGTGGCCGCCCTGCCGGATGGCCTGGATCCGGACGACTTTCTGGTGCAGCGGGGCGAGGCGGCCTTCGCCGCCGAGCTGGAAAAGACCACCCCCCTGCTGGAGTACCTGGTGCTCCGGACCCTCGACCGATACGGCAAATCGCTCCAGGGCCGCGAGCGCACCCTAGCCGAGCTGGTGCCGCTGATCGGCCAGATCCGCCGGCCAACCGCCCGGGATCTGGCCCTGCGCCATCTGGCCGACATGGTGGGCGTCGCCGCCGGCGCCATCGAGGCGCTGTTGACGGGATCCGGTTCCCGGCCGAATCGAGCGGGAGGACGTGCCCCGGCGGCATCCTCGGCGGAGCCCGCGCCCGCCATCGCGGTCAATCGCGAAGTGCGCCATCAGCGGATGCTGCTGAACGTGCTTCTCCACCAGCGGAGCCTCCTCCCGGTGGCGCGGACGATGGTTCGCCCGGAGGAGTTGAGCGATCCCGATTGCGGCCAACTCTACGAGAAGATCACGCGGTTGTCCGACGAGGAATTCGCTGCCTTGGACTGGGATGGGTTGACCGAGCTGTTTCCCAGCGCCCAAGTGCTCATCCGCGGACTGGCCGTGGAGCCTCCGCCCAGGGTTAGCCGGGTCGAAGACTGGGAGCGGGTGCTGCGCGGCGAGGTGGCCCGCATCAAGGAGGGGCGCCGGGCGGTGCTCCTGCAGCGGCTCAAGGAGTGCGCCGGAACGGAAGCCGAGGAGGCCGCCCTGCGTGAACTGATCGATTTCCGGCGCGAACTGAACGCCCTGAAGCCCCAGCGGAAATCCTACATTCGGTACGACGGAACGGCGGCTGAACAGCCACGGAAGGCCCCCTGAGCCGTTCCCACGCGATTGGCGCGGGAACCGCCGGGTCGGTGAGGCGGGAGAGCGTGCCCGGTACGGCACCCGCCTCAGCCGGGCGGGCGGCTGTTCGCACCGAGCCGACCCGGCCCCGGCCAGCGCCCTATGGCGGGCCCAATTGCGGCCCTAATTGCGGCGGCGTCCTTCGCCGGTCTCGGCTTCGATCTCGAAGCGCTCTTGGCTCGGCGGCAGGCGGAAGCGGAAGAGATAGCGGCCTTCCACCGTATCGTCGCCCTCCTCCTGATCCAGCACCGCCCACAGGTAGATGTTCCCGTCCAGATCGGAATGGGAGGTATCCGGCGGCGCGAAGATCAGCGGCACCCGCGCGAAGCCCCGCTCATCCAGGGTCGGCGCCTGGGGGTAGGTGATGCGGTCGTAGTTGCTCCGCAGGTAGAGCGGGCCCGAGCGCGAAATGTTGGAGCCCGACTTGATGTCGATCAACTGGATTGTCACGAACGCCTCGGCCGGCCGGTTCTGATTGAAGTCCAACTCACGCGTTTCGGAGCGGACATCCAGCTTGAAGGGAATATCCTCGATCTTGTCCACGAGGTTGTCCCTGCGGTTGAAGTCGGTCAACCGCTTTCCGGCCGGCAGGTCGATGGTGCTGCGATCGTTGCTCACTTCGACCAGACCTTCGGTCACGGCCACGCGGGCGCGGTTGTCGCGCTCCACCACCCGGAGCGTGGTGCCCTTGATCCCGATGGTTGCGGTGGGGGTGGCGATGGAGGCCACCTGCCGCTGCCGCACGAAGTTGGCCCAGAACGAGCCAATCTTCATGAACAGGTTGAACTTGAAGAAGCGCTCGGTAGAGGCGCTCTCCTCGCCGCTTTCCACCAGAAAGCTGGTTTTGGCGAACAGGCGTACCTCCGATCCGTCCCGAAATTTGATCGTGGCGCGGGCATCTTCCTTGGTCACGACCAGGTCACCGACCCGCAAGAGGAGACCGTTGCGGCCCTGCACCGTCCGCTGAGTCTCGCCCTCGACCACGTCGACGGCGCCCTTCACACGGTCCAGGCTGGCCACGATTTCCGGCTGCGCGTAGGCGGCTGTGGCGAATAGCAACAACAGTGTCCCAAAAAAGACACTGAATCGAGCCAGATTGTTGAGCATGACGACTCTCTCGATTGGGGTGTTGGGGATGTTTTACGCGTACGTCTCGGTTTTGTCAAATAACCTGGGTTTTCGGAATTTCTGCCAGTTGGTATACTGCAAGGACAGTGCCCTCTCCTCTGCCCTCTATTGCGCCGTTCGTGGGTACCGATTGCACGGTACCGTATTCTCCGTGACAATCCCACGATGCCCCGTGGAGATTGGCATTTCCGGGTAGCCGATTGCGGATTCTTTTGCCCGGAGGGCAGGGGATCCCAATAGCGCAAACCCCAGGATTACGTTCCGCCCGCCCCCGCTGCCCCAAGCCGGGGGAGGCGATCTTCCCGCAGCGGTGGCCCCCAAAGATATGCAACGTCGAATTCGCCAATGGTAGCAAAAAAAAATCGGTGAATTTTTTGGGTTGGTCGGCTACGATGCCCGTTCATCTGTATTTTGTGCATAATACAGGGTCGATTGAGGCTCGCGAAATCGGGCCGCCTGCCCGTCGATCTTCCCCAAAGTGTCTCGATTTCAAAGTTTTCCCCGCAGGTTCGGCGAGGAGTCGTGGAGAATAACCGATGAATGAGATGGTGTTCACCTCGGAGAGCGTGACCGAGGGCCATCCCGACAAGATGTGCGACCAGATTTCCGATGCCGTGCTGGACGCCATGCTGGAGCAGGACGTCCACAGCCGCGTGGCTTGCGAGGCGTTGACCACCACGGGCTTGATCATGCTCGTGGGAGAGATCACCAGCACCGCC
>JAPUJL010000454.1 GCA_027296185.1 SAR324 cluster bacterium
AAACTTGCCGCACAACGTTCGGAACGAGGGCAGCATCTGCTCGGTGATGACGTCGTGCAATCTCTCACCGTCCGCCCGCAGCCGGATCAGGTGGCGCTGGATCGCCTCAACGCTCTTCTGGCGCCGGGATTTTTCCTCCACCGTCCGCTTGAACGACGCGAAGGCCTTTTGCAGGCTCTGGTACTCGACGATCGGGCCCCGGGCCTCCTGCAGATACGTCTCCACCTGGCCCAGGCGCAGCAGCCGCTCGCCGGCCTGCCCCCAGCTTTCCCAGGCCCGGTCGAAGGAGGCCTGCAGCGCGGCCTCGTCTCCCGCCGCGGGGGGTGGCTCGAAGGCCACCGGAAGGCGTTGGATTTTCTTGGCCATCAGGCGGCGGAGCCGGGATTGCTCCCCGCGGGCTTCCAGCACGGCCAGCTCGTTCTCCGAGCCGTACAGGGCCAGCTCATTCGCCATCTTCCGCGCGAAGTGGCGCTGGCCCAGCTCCATGGCGTGTTCTTGGGAATCCCGCGCCTCGGCGACGATCAGCCCCAGCATTTCCATGGAGCGCCCGACGGTTTCCTCGATCAGTTTGAGCATTCCGAGCTGGGAAACCTTGCCCGCCTGCTCCTTTTGCGTGCGGGACAGGGAGCCGAGCACCTGGCTGATCCGGTCCCGCACCGCGGCCACTTCCACCCGGCTGTTCGCGGCGATTTGCTCCAACTCCCGCTCCAGACCCGCGGTCTCCTCCTTCAGCACCACCCGCCGGGAGTGGAGGTTCTGGTGCACTTCCTCAACTCGATCCATCGGCGTCCGCTGCAGTTCGTTGAGCCGTTGGAGGAGCGCATCGGTCTGCCCCTCGGCCCGAACGATTATTCCTTTCCGGGTGCGCGCCACCTGAAGGGGAATGAAGCCCTCCCGCACCTTAATGTAGGTTTCCACGTAGGCTTTCAGGTTGCGGCGCGATTCCTCCAACTCGACGTTCACCTGTCGCACCAGGCGGGCGATGGCCTGCTTCAGGCGAATCAGGATTTCCTTGGAGCGGTCGGCGATCACCGCGTCCATGGCGGCGATGTAGTCGTCGCTGTCGACCAGGGATTCCGGCGCCACCTCCGCCAGGCCCATAGCATCGGAAAATCTTCCCAAGGCGGCGAAGTAGCGCTCCTCCGCTTTCTGCAGCCGGCCGTTTTGCAGTTCCAACTCCTGCTGAAACTGATTCAACTCCGTCTTGTGCTCCTCTTCCAGGCGCCGGTAGGCCTCCTCGTAGGCTGGGGAGTCCTCCGGCAGCCCCTCCTCGGCCATCTGCTGGAGTTCGTCCAGCTCCCGCTGGGCTTCCTCCATGCGTGACTTCAAATAGGAATCGTAAAACTGCGCGCCGGGATGCTCGTCGTAGTCTTGCCGCCACAGGGATTCGATGATGGCCAGCTGCTCGTCCAGGAAAACCGTGAAGCCGTAATCCCCTTCCCAGGGGAGGCCCCCATTGCCGGCGGAATCGAACACTGCGGACCAGGCCAGCCCCGGGAGGAAATAGGATTGGTCGTTGGTCTCCGCCTCCTCCTGCGAGGCGAAGAAGACGAAATCCGGCGTCTCTCCGGCCCCGAAGATACGGCCGTAGGCGCCGCCCGTGATGTTGGCCAGTTCCTTGGCTTGTAGCGACGCGGTACGGCACAGGGAGAGTTTTTCGAAGTAGCTGTCGTAGTCCATGCCCGGGTGATCCACCCGCCGGAACTCCGCCTCGGAGAATTTGATGAACACCCGCAACTCGTTGTGGATCGAGTTGAGGTGTTCCGCGGTGGTCTCCCGGAACGGCTTGGGATCGCTATGGGCCCAATCGAGGACGATGGGCAGCCGGTGGTTGACGTGATCGGGATCGAAAGCGGGATCCGTGCCTTCGGCGAACAGGGACTTCAGGGTATCCTGCAGCTTGTGTTGCTCCTCCTCGAGCCTGGCTTCGAACTGGTGATACTGCGGCACCTGGTCGATGTGCTCGCACAGGTAGTAGTGCCGGTCCACCGGGAGCGAGCGGCTGAGGCCCAGCGGCTTCAGCAGCTTGAAGGTCTGCGCGGAGAGAGAGCCCAGGCAGGCGATCTTCAACTGGCTGGCGTGGGCCTTGAGTTTGGCCTGCTTGAACAGGGTTTCGCTGTACAGGCGCTCTAGGTATATCTGGCGGATGCCAGCCCGGACGTCGCCGAAGCGCGGCCGCCCGCGCTCGATGACCGCGACCGCGTCGAAGGCCAGATTCACCTCGATCTCCGCCGCCCCGCCGCCCGGGTCTTCCGCGGCTCCCTCCCCGGACCCTTCGGAGAAGATGCGCATGGCGGTGATTTCGTACAGCGGAATGAACCGCTTGGAGGGCTTCCAGAGTAAGGAGACGTGGCCGTCGAAGCAGTTGACCCGCATGGCGCGCACGTTCTCCAGTGGAATTTCCTCCTCTTCCCGCTCCGGCATGCGGCGGTAGAAGGCTTCAATCCGGTCGAAGGGCACCTCCCGCGAGTCCAGCCCGCGCTCCTTGAATTGCGTGGCGAAAACCTTCTCCTCCTCGAATCGCATGCCGTGGAACGTCTCGCCCTTGTCCACGGCGAAGCGCACCGCCTCGATTGCGGAGAGGGGAATATCGACCGTGGTCAACCGCTCGCGCAACTTGCCGGACAGATCGAGCTCCTCGATGTTCCCCACGCCGTACTGGTGGTAGAGCCGCTTCAGGGTCGCCGGCGTGAGCCCCATCGAACGGCTGCCCACCCGCACCCGCAGCGATTCGAAGAAGGGCACCGTGAAAGTCGGGTAGCGCGGTAACTCCACCACCATCCCGTCCAGGCTCCCTTCGCCCGAGAGCGTGATCGCACCATCGAAGGCATGGAAGCGCAGCTCGCAGGAATTGGCGGGGTCCTGCAACAAGTTGCGGAGCAGCGTGGAGACGCGGGTCAACTCCGCATGCAGGACGAACCGGCACTCCGGGTAGTGCCGCAGAATATCCGGAAGCCGGTCGAGGAACTCGTAGAGCGCTGGGAACTCCGAGTGCAGCTCGAGGACGAGCAGGTGCAGCGTCTCGTCGGAGCCTTCGACGATCCGCCGCACGAGGGCGTCCGCCGGCATGGGCTTGCCCCCCTCGTGCACGGGCAGCATGGCCCGCCGCAAGGGCTTGCGCAGGTCGTCGGGGACGTGGTGGATGGTGAAGTTTTCGTCGGGATTGACGACGACGACGCGGCCGTAGGACGTGGGGGAAATGGGCGGCACCTTGCCGCTGCGGGCCAGGATGCGGGCGTTCCGGGCGACTTCCTCCGTCTTATCCGCTTCGAGAGGGATGAGATCGTAATCGATGTCGACCATGCTCCCCGCGCTCCATCAGTACGGCGGCGGTTCTCCCCCGCTTCCGTCCCTTCCTTGAGACGAGCGGTTGCATTTTAACTGGGCGTTTCCGTCCCGATCGCCCCGCTGGCCCGGCGGCTCAGGGCCGGGTCTGGCCATCTCCCCGCACCAGCCATTTCATGGTGGTCAGCCCTTCCAGGGCGAAAGGACCCCGCACGTGAAGCCGCTGGGTGCTGATGCCGATTTCGGCGCCCAGCCCGAACTGATTGCCGTCGGTGAATTGGGTCGAGGCGTTGTGCATGACGCAGGCCGCATCCACTTCTCGAAGGAACCGCTCGGCGACCGCGGCGTCTTCCGTGTACACCGCCTCGGTGTGCTTCAGCGAATGGCGGCGGATGTGCTCCAGCGCCTCATCCAGGGAATCGACGGTGCGCACGGCCATCACGTAGTCGAGAAATTCCGTGTCGTAATCGACTCCGGGGTCCGCCCGCTTGACCTGGTCCGCGGGGAGCACCCCGGCGAAGACAGGGTAGGCCCGCTCGTCGGCGCGCACCTCGACCGGGGGCTCGCTTTCCTTGAGCCGTTGCGCCAGGGGCCGGCCCACCGCCTCCAGCACGTCGCGGTGAATGAGTAGCGTATCCAGGGCGTTACAGATGGAGACCCGCCGGGTTTTGCCGTTGTGCACCAACTCCACGGCCTGCGGGACGTTCACCCGGGCGTCGACGTAGGCGTGAACCACCGAGGCGCCCGTCTCGATCACCGGCACCAGCGAGTTCTCCACCACGAAGCGGATCAGATCCTGCCCTCCACGGGGGATGATGACGTCGATCGTCCCGCGCAACCGCAAGAAGGCACCCGTCACGGCCCGGTCGCTGGAATCGAGCAGCTGCACCGCATCGGCCGGGATGGCGCTGACTTCCAAGGCCCGCCGGATGGCCGCCACGATGGCCCGGTTGGAGTGGAGGGCATCCGATCCGCCCTTCAGCACCACCGCGTTGCCGCTCTTGAGGCACAGCACGGTGGCATCCACCGTCACGTTGGGCCGCGCCTCGTAGATCATCCCGACCACCCCCAGAGGCGCGCGCACCCGCTGCACGTGCAGACCATTGGGCCGCGTCCGCTCGTCGATCACCTGGCCCACCGGGTCTTCCAGGGCCGTGACCTCGCCGATTTCGTTGCAGATGGCGTCGATCCGCGCTTCGCTGAGCAGTAGGCGGTCCAGTTTGCTCCCCAGCCCGGCGCGGCGGCCTTCCTCCATATCCCGGGCGTTAGCGGCGAGGATGTCGCTCGCCGAGCGGCGCAATTCGGCGGCGATGCGCTCCAGGGCGTCGTTCTTCTGCGCGGCATCGAGGGCGATCATCCCCTCGGACGCTCGGCGCGCCGCGGAGGCCTTCTCCCGCGCGAATTCCTCGGGATCGCCCGGGGACGGGCCCGCATTCCAATCTTTTCTCAGGGATTCCGCTTTCACCGATACCCGTTCACTCTCGTTTCGCAAATGCGCGTTACGCAACTGTATCAGAGGGTTGCGGGAAATGACAGCGCCCCCGGTGGCCCTGCGCGGAGCGCCCCGGTGGCATGGTGCGGAGCGCCGCCAGTGGAATCGCGCGGAGCGCCCCCGCCCGCGCCGCCATAATTAGCGGGGCGCCATGCGGATCGCGCCGTCCAGCCGAATGGTCTCTCCGTTGAGCATCGTCGAGCGCAGGATGTGGCACGCCGTCTCGGCATACTCCTCGGGACGGCCCAGCCTGGGGGGAAAGGGCACCTGCTTGCCCAGGGATTCCTTGGCCTCATCCGGCAACCCCGCGAGCAGCGGCGTATCGAACAGTCCGGGGGCGATCGTGCACACCCGGATGCCGCGGCTCGCCAGATCCCGCGCGATGGGCAGGGTCATCCCGACGATTCCCCCTTTC